>NZ_JBBKBV010000037.1:0-33136 GCF_037892815.1 Oceanobacillus sp. HCA-5259
CTAACTGTATTGGGATTAGATAAAGCACCACCGATACCAAGCAAAAGACCTGCTGCAGGCAGAATAGCAATTGGAAGCATAAACGATTTCCCAAATTGCTGCGCTTTACCGAAAAACTTTTTCATAAAAATAACACCTCCAGAAAATTATTTTCATAAACATCTTAACAACCGCTTTCATTTATGTCAATATAATATTGAATCGCAATGATGGTATAATGTTTAGAGTTAAGAAGGGAGATGAAGCCGTTGAATTTCGAAAATAGGATTCAAAAATATAACGCTGTACTGACCGAAAGCGATCGAAAAATTACAAAGTATCTACTTGCAAATAAAGTTACTATACGTGATAAAACCATTATCGATTTAGCAGAGGAAATTCAAGTATCTCCAGCTAGTATAACCAGGTTTTGCAAAAAAATTGATTTCAGCACGTTTCAGCAAATGAAATACTCCTTAATCGGCACAAGTACAGAGAATAAGAAAAGTGATCATACATTCGATACAGTCTATAACTATTATCAGACGATTATCAAATCAACCCAGCAATTTTTCAGCGAAGAACAAACAGCTAGAATTGTAAATCTTATTTTAGACTCAAATAAGGTATTATTTTGTGGAATTGGTAACTCCGGATTGGTTGCACATGAGTTCAACAGCAGAATATATCGAATGGGAATCACTTCAGAATCTGTAACGGATGCACATGATCTGTTAATGAAAAGCAGTCTACTAAAAGAAAATGATTTGCTCGTTTGTTTCTCTAATTCTGGTAAAACTAAACCAGTTATCGATTCAGCAAAAATAGCAAAATCCAATAACGCAACAATTATTGTCGTAACTAATTTTGAACAAACAGCTTTAACCGAACTCGGGGACGAGGTTGTTCTCATCTCAAGCTATAAATACATTGATGATGCCAAGTTCATAAATTCTCAATTACCAGGACTCTTCCTGCTTGATTTATTAACCTACAAATTACTTAATCATGAAGATTTAATGCAGGCACGTCAACGAACATTAGATGCCATTGAGAAATATAGTTAATGAATAGGCTGGAGTTCTGAAAACTAAATTATGAGATACGAAAATAGCTGCTAGCATGATCTTCTAAAAAATTCAAGAAATGTTGACGTTTAAACGAGTAAAATAAGGCGTGGGAGCTAACACTGAAAAAAAGTGTAAACCTCACGCCTCTGTTCTCTGCCATATCCTGCATCCGCGACAATGTGTTCCGGCAGTTCGAAAAAGTTTTCTTCAATCGAGTCGAGAAAAAGATTGGGAATATAATGCGGACGAAGATACCTTTTTGGGCCCAAATGGACGGGAAGTACGGTTTAGCTATCATTAAACACGAACAGACAGGTACGGATTCACCCGTGAAATTAAAGTGTACGAATGTGAGGACTGTTCGGGCTGTCTACTCCGGGATTTATGCACGAAAGCAAAAGAAGGGAACAACCGAAGAGTCTACAAATTAATGAATATGGAGTCCCAAAAAGAATATATACGTACGAAGTTTTCAGACGAGAAAACTGGTAAAATTTACGGAAAACGTAAAATCGACGTAGAACCAGTGTTCGGGTTCCCTAAAGGCTAATTTGGGTTTAAATCGTTTTTCCGTAAGGGGAAAATAGAAGGTGAAAAATGAATTAGCCTTCGCGTTGATGGCAGTGAATTTGAGAAAGATTGCCGCCATGAACGGCAAAATCATGCCGGGGGAGAGAAACTCTACAAAAAAGGTTCCAAGCAATTTTTTATTGCTTGGAACCTTTTTGTTTACTATTTTTGGCTAGTTATATCCCAGCCTCATTGCTTTTATTATGCCTTGTTACTCAGCAGCTGCATTTACACCTTGTACGAATTCAACTGCAGTAGCATAATCTACTATATTATAATCTTGTTCATGTGGCGGCTCTGCGAAAGCAAACGATACGTTTTCCGTAATCGTAGTGGGGTCTTTTCTCCAGCCTGTACAGGAACTGTGAAATTGATTGATATTGGTTTGATGAATGATATCCGAAACATTGGATGCGTTAACGCCACCACCAACAAGTATTTCAATTTTATCACCATATTCTTGGTGAAGTTGTCCAAGCAAATCTACGCCTTCTATTGCTCTGGCCTGCAATCCACTCGTCAACACCCTTTTCACTCCCAAATCGATCAGTGTTTCAATAGCTTTAAAAGGATCTAGTACACAATCGAATGCCCGATGAAATACGGCGTCCTTACCATATTCATGAAGCAAGTTTATAATGATTTCATTTTTTTCTTTATCTATATCACCGTTTTTATCCAGACATCCAAAAGCCACACCTTCAATATCATACGTAATCATGGCTTCTATATCAGCAAGCATCGTTTCAAACTCATATTTATTATAATTGAATCCACCTGGTCTGGGTCTTGCCATGGCTACAATGGGAACATTACAATTGGCGACTGCCAATTTCAAGGTCCCAATGGAAGGAGTTAATCCGGTTAAGGACATGGCATTGTTTAATTCTATTCGATCTGCCCCAGCCTTTTGTGCATATAAAACATCCTCGACACTACCGCAACATATCTCAGCAATTGTTTTCATTAACAATCACCTCCAATAAGCTTTTTCCATCCCATTACTGTACATTCATCGTCAATAACGGAATACGCTTTTCGTATTTTTTAACCAATGCTTCATTATGCTGGTCAGAACCTTCCAAGTTACCGCTTAAAAAAACAGGTGGTTCCACGTTTAAATCGGCCATCATAACAATTGCTTCTGCAAAAATACTGTTTAAAATGGCAGCGCCAATCACAGTCGATGTCGGAGCAAATGGAACTTTGACCATTTCATGTGTCAAAACCGCATCCCCTGGAACAGAATAGTTGTCAATGGCTAGATCAACGGAGTTAAATAGATGTTTGCCGCTCTTATGTCTCGAAGGTTGGCTTTGGGAATACTCCAAAGAAGTAATACCAATTACATATGCTCCCTTTTCTTTTGCATATTGCGCAACATCAACCGGTACAGGATTTCTTCCGGATGTAGACAGGACGAACACGACATCGCTCGGTCTGATATCTTGTTTTTCCAAGAATGTCATTGCATAATCATTCTTTCTTTCCAACTGGGAAGAGCGCATGGCACCTTCATGCAGCATAAGTGGTTCAACTAAAATCGGCTTTATTGGAACCAAGCCACCCGCACGATAAAATACTTCTTCCGTTAAAATGTGGGAATGACCACAACCGAACAATTGCACAATCCCACCATTTTTAATTGCCTCTGCAGCCTTTTCGGCAGCTTTAACTAAATTTTCACTTTCCTTCTCTTCCACCATCTGAAGACGATCTTCCAGCTTTTTAAAATATGTGCTGAGCATTATAATCCCTCCACTGATTTTATGATTTTTTCCACTTCTGCAGGTTTTGTTTTGCCAGTGTCTTTGTCAATTGTCGATCCAAATATATGGGGCATAAAAAATTCTATATCAATATGGCTTACCGCTTGAATAATTGTTTTTATGTTGGAGGAACTGATACCTCCTGCCGGTTCAATACCTCGAATTCCTTTTTGTGCCGCCACTTGCGTTAAATAAACGAGTTCCTCCAAATGTTCTTCACCGTTCAATGGCATGAATTTAATGGACTCGATACCTATTTCTACAGCCATTTCAACAAGTGTTTCCACATTCATTTCGGTTCCCGAGGATAACTTTACCGTACCGGAATTACCGCTTGGTGCTACAAGTGCATTGACCATGGGAAATATCCCTTTACCCTCTAAAAATCCCCGGGAATATGCAGCTTTTTCAAAGGGCTGATTAATATGGCCGGGGTCGGATAATGAAGCGATTTCCACTACCCGTTCAGCATATTGCGGATTCCCCCCACCACCAAGTCCTATGGAAATAATATCTGTTACTTCTTTCAACTCTTTCACTTTTTTTGCCCCTGCAGCTGTATCTTCATAATCTGCTGCGACAATACCTGGAACAACAAATCCGTCTCCTGCTTCTAAAATTTTTTTTGCGTTTTCTTTATCTTTCGCTAAAAAGTTGAATAGAACGAAATCATGAAGCTTTTGATTTTGCATTTTACAGCCCATCCTTCATCTCTTCAATAAGTTTCACCATATTTTCCAACGCAACTTGAATTACTTTTTCCCCTTTTTCACTTGTAGCAAGCGTGGCATCGCCCAAAACGGCGGAATCGGTAATTTCTTCCCATGGTGTTGGTGTTACATCAGCACTCAATTGAATATTCGACTTTCCGTCAATTGCTTTTTCCATATGAACAAACTCCGGTGCCAAATAAAGCATATAGGATGTTTCGATTTCACAGGCATGAAAATAGGTGCCGTGACTTGCAGGTGACTCCCTGATTTCCTCCACAATTTTTCCGGTACCTGGATAAAACAAATACACTACCTTCAATTCCGGAAAAGAATCATACAATTTTCTTGCCGCTTCCTTCATTGCCACAGCATTGCCTAAATGACCATTGACCATCACGAAAATTTTGAATCCTTGACGATATAGGCTTTCCCCAATATCATATATAAGGCTGATAAGGGAGTTGTTGGAAACATTGATGCTTCCCGGGAAGTTTTTTAAACTCCATACTTGACCATAAGGTAAAGTCGGTAATATAAAGGCATCAATGAGCTCGGCTAATTTTTCACTCAGTCGCCTCGCCAATAGATTATCCGTACCTAATGGAAGATGCGGACCGTGTGCCTCTACCGCGCCGATTGGAAGTACAGCAACTTTTTTCCGTTTGATTTTTTCCTTTACTTCATAAGAGTTTTCATATTCAAATTCCATTATAACATCTCCAATAGTTTACTTTTTGAATGTGAAGCAGCGAGCGGGGTTTTCCACAAAAAATTTATGAATCAGCTTTTCTCCATCAAACCCTCTTTGATTTGCTTCATCGATAAAGCGGGGTATCCATTTTGCAATGATGTATTCTAAACCGAGTCCATGGTCATAGTGCTTATAATACGTTTTTCGAGCAGTATCTCCTGAAACTAGTATTTGGTTCTCATATCCTTTTTCGACAAGATGTAAAATGCAGTTTATTCTTGTCGATTCCGGTGCATATTTTATTTTGGCAATTCCATCAAAACTTAAGTAAGCTCCAGTCTTTGCAATTTGTTCATGATAATAAGGATCGGGATTACGATCCATGTGACCGATACTTAAAAATTCCAGGTTGATATTTTCGGATTGCAACAATTCAATTTGTTCCAATGCCATCGTCCCTGCTTCCGTATGTGAATGAATAGGTGCTTTTGTTTCATGATGGGCACGTGCTACTGCACGTAACGTTTTCTCCTCCAATGGAATGATCCGATTATAAGCTGTGCCAAATTTTACTTGACCTGCTTTAAAAGGGGTTCCTTCCAATCCTTCTTCTACTTCTTTTATAACAAACTCCGCAAGCTTATTAATACTCGTGTTTTCAATCCATTGAATGTACGTATCGTACTCACCTATAATCGGTTTTAATTCTTCTTTCACCTTCGCATCCCATAAAAAGCTTTTATTGAAACCTGCCGTTCCGACAATATGGATGTCCAATTCATCGGAAATTTCCTTTACAGCTTGTACATCTCGACCATAATCAACAGCTGTCGCATCGACAATAGATTTCCCGCCATGATTTTTGAAATCTTTTACATCCATTTTAGACTTTTCTTTATCATCCAACAGAAGATCATCCTCGCCCCTCTGCACCCAGTAATCCGGGCGACATACGATATGTTCATGGGAATAAGTAAAGCCTAATTCTTCTGGATTAATATCTCCTTTTAAAGTACGAATATAGCTCATGATGGAACCTCCTCAAATAGAATAAGGGAAAACCGACATGAATGATCCCATGCCGGCTCCTATAAAATTGTCTTCTTCAGTTAAAATAATGATGCAATAAATTTAATGATCGGACCTAGTACAAACATATCCGTATCTGCAGCCCACATTGCCGTATCAGGAACGGTGGAGGAAATCATCATTTTAACCATAATATATTGACCCCAAGAAACGATTGTAGCAGTGATGAAGCCACCCATCAAAGCACCCCGAACACCACCAGTTGCATTACCGAACACGCCCGCAGTCGCACCGTGGAAGAAAAGAACAATCATCGTCGGAACGAATACATATCCTACTGTCTGTCCAAGTATGACCAACCAAATGATTCCTCCAACAAATGCACCTAGGAAACCTAAAATAACAGCGTTTGGTGCAGCGGCAAAAACTACCGGAGCATCTAATGCCGGTTTGGCACCAGGAACGATCTTTGTTGCAATCCCATTGAAGGCCGGTACGATTTCACCGATAAACATTTTAACCCCGAATAACACAACTGCAATACCGGCAGCAAATGTAAAGGATTGAATAATCGCGTACATGATGAAGCTTTGATTACCGGCCTGTTCCATTAATGCAGCAGATCCCGGTGTATCTTTCACAATTAGAATAACGGCACCGACTACAAATAAAATACCCATGGTCAATGCAGTGATGACGTTGGAATCCCTTAAAAATTCAAGACCCTTCGGCAGCTTGATTTTTTCCGAATCATTTTCTTTGTTTCCGAACCATTTACCGAACCAAGCTGCAAGCAGTGCTGCGAATGCAGATGTATGACCTAGAGCGATACTGTCATTACCCATTACTTTACGCATATATGGTTGAATGATGGCCGGCTGGAATGTCCAATAGATCCCCATAAATACAGATAGGAAAAGAACAAGTGTCGTGAAAGAGACATCCATTGTCGTATCAATTATAATTCCGGCAAATATCAACGTAGTCCAGAACATCATATGACCAGTTAAATAGATGTACTTAAAGCGTGTAAATCTCGCCAACAATACGTTGATAATAAAGCCTATAAACATTGCCAGCGTTACGGCAGAACCATATTCGGATATGAAAATTTCCTGTCCCATGAAGGATCCGAATTCTGCCCCTTCAATTCCAAAAACTTCACTCCACATCGGTTCAAAAACACCCAGTGCACCAGTTATGACACCTGACCCAGCACTAATAATCAAGAAACCAATCATTGCTTTGAATGTTCCACTGATAAGTTGGCTTGCGCTCTTCTTCTGAAGCAATAATCCAAGTAGAACGATAAAACCAATCAAAATTGCTGGTACACCAAAAAAGTTATTGGCTAGCCACTGAATAATCTCCATCAGTAATTACCCCCTATTATATTTAGTTGATATTTGACTCGAGTGCGCTTTTGATCTCTTCTTTATCAAAGAAGTTGTTTACAATCATAACCTTTGAACTGTGACCTTGTAGAGACTGTGCAAGTTCATTACTTGTAATGATATAATCCGGACGTTCTGCAGAAGCACTCGAAACATCCGTGTTTTCGACATCTGCTTGAATACCCATCTCCTTCAACACACTCTCCACATTCATTCGCAAAATCAAACTTGTACCTTGCCCTAATCCACATACACATAAAATTTTCATCATTCTGTTCCTCCTATTAATTTTTTGATTTCTTCATAATCATCAACTTGAAGCAGTTTATCCACATTATCCGGATTACCTATCAGTTCCATTAATTTCTGTAAAATACGTAAATGCTCATCACTAGTTGATGCACCCAAAACGAAAACAAGTCGAACCGGATCATTCGTGTCATGTCCAAATTTCACATCATTCTTTAATCGTACGAAGGATACACATGCCTCATTCACACCATCCTCCGGTCTGGAATGCGGTAATGCAATATGAGGGGCCAGCACGAAATAGGCACCATTTTCATGGTATGAATCAATCATAGCCTCCACATACCTGCCTTCAATTAACTCTGTATCGACTAAAAGCCCACCGGCGGCCGCTATTGCTTCCTCTGGCGTTTGAACTTCTACATCAAGTGCAACCAATGATTCTTCTAAAAATTTCACTCGATTAAACCTCCCTATTCCATGTTGAGTCTATTATTTTGTCAAGGATTGTTTAAAGTAATCATAAATTCCTTTGGGTGTGTCTAGTTCGATTAATTGGCGTATCGTTTCATCTTTTGAAAACAGCTCCATCAGTTGGGATAATGCTTTAAGATGTGATTCATTATCCGTTGTCGCCAATACGACAATAAAATGGACATCATGTTTTGGAGAAGATGAGAAATGAACATGATTATTCAACTTCAGTAAACCCATTCCCGTTTTCATTACACCATCTTCCAATTTGGCATGTGGTACAGCTATACCGGGAGCAATGACAATATATGGACCATGTTCTTCTACATTCTGTATCATTTTACTTATATAGTGTTCTGTTATAGATAAATTATGTAGAAGTGGTTCGGCAGCAAGCGTTACTGCTTGCCTCCAATCTGCAACATTATCTCTAACTTGAATGGTTTCTTCATTTAAGAAGTCCAATAAGCCAAGCTTATGACTTTCCTGCAGACGAATGTCCGGTCGGAACAGATATTGCTTCAAATCCGAAGAAAGTTCTTTCCTATTTCTGATATCCACATGCCTTTCGATCACATCCATCAAGCCTTCGATGGATACGTTATGTTGTTTCGAATCATTCAGATGGATATTAACCATCTTGAGCAGGCTTTCCTTTTCAGAATCCGTCAAAATGGGACTGACTACAAATGTAGGATGTGCTTTATTTCTTATGGACGTTGTAGAAACGACAAAGTCTACATCAAATATGTTTTCCTCATACTCTCTAACTGAAAGGGTGTCTTTGATATCAATATTGGAAAACAATTCTTCCAATTGCTGCTTCAAAATTTGGGAAGTACCAATGCCGTTTGCACATACTATCAGGGCTTTTTTCCGGGCAATCGGCTTTACACCTTCTTTTCGCAACCAGCCTCCAAAGTGGATTGCGATATATGCAACTTCATTTTCAGGAACAGCCTTTCCAAGAATCAATTCGAATGGGCGAATGATTTTCTTAGTTATCAAAAATACTTCCTCATATTTCTCTTTTACGGATTCCACTATTCTATTTTCGACTTCAATATCATATTTCACTCGATAATATGCAGGCTTCAGATGTAACATTAAATTTTTCACCAGTAATCTGCGGTCATGAAACAAGATGCATGCATATCTCTGGAAGTTATCAACCATTGTTTCAGCTACCCGACCCAATTGACCCGCAAGTTGTTGATCCTGGAAATCCTCATCCAAGTAATTTACTTTTGCGCCGAGAAGATTAGCCGTAATGAACAATAGCTCGTCTTTTATAAATGATATCCCGTAAAGTTCTTCCAATCGCGAGCATAATCTTTTAGCAACTCGAAAAGCTTTCGTATCGACCAAAACTTCCATTTCCATTGCATCCATTTCTATAACATGACCGAGCTCAACCCTTTTACTTATGATCATTAATCGCAATGTCAAGCTATAGAGCATTTCGTCGGTAAATTGAAGATTCAATTGATGTTCGCTTTCAGATACCCATTCATAAACGGTTTTTATTGTTTCGACATCAAATAAAGGAATCTTATCCTTACTGATCGCTGCTTGTATTTGAATGGAGGTATGCAGCGAGTCCCAGCTTGGATTCGGAATCACTGAAGTGAGGTAATGTACAACAGCTTTTCTGACTTCGGGCTCTTCCCCCAAAATAATGTAGCCTTCCCTGCGATCAACATCCAAGTTCAAGTCAAATTCTTCAAGCTCTCTTCTCAATGACTTCATATCTTCTATTGTCGTATTTCTGCTTACTTGGACCTTTTCCATTAAATCCTTCAGAAACAACTTTCTGTCTCCAAGTGCTATATAGATAGCCAACCATGCTTTTCTTTCCGCTGGCGAGTACTCATAATGCCAAGCTTCCATCTCATTCAATTTATTCGGAATGGACTTTTTTGCTTTATCACTGAGAATAAAGCCGGCAGAACGAACATGTTGCACATTATCCAAACCAGCATCCATTAACCAATTGTTTATTTTTTCGATATCATAGTAGATCGTTCTTCTTGATACATTTAATTGCTTCGTTAATTCTGTAATCGATACATAGGAGTCTTCATTTACCAATGTCGTCAAAATTGCCGTACTGCGTTTATCCAAAGTTATTTGATTTCCTCCTTGCACAAGTTAGTTTGCACAAAAAGTCAATAGCAAGTCCTACCCGTAATTTAACAATAACATATATTTTTATCAGGTTAAGACCAAATCATACTCCTTCATTTGTGCAAAACTGTACCTTGCCTTTATTTCAGACAATTTAAGAATAGGAAGATACATAGGAGAGAGCTTGATGAATAGAACTGTTGGAGGGACACCATGATTACGAAGGAACAGACATTATTGACGAAAGAAGATTTCCACAGCCGGACAGACTTGCCAGACTGGCTTTACAAAGAATACGAAACGTTTCATCGTCCGGTAACAGATAAAACGTTCCGTAAAATAGAAGCTTTATTACAGGATAGTATCCGCATGATGTGGTTAGCTCAAGGACACGAACCCAGCTATCGCACCATCATTCGTTTCTGTCATACTACGTGAATGCTTTGTCCAGTTCCGGTTTTATTGATGGTACAAAAATTGAAGAGAACGCAAATAAGTTGACCTTTGTGTGGCGGAAATCCATTGAAAGATATAGAGATAAGCTAATTGAATGGTCCAATCAACTGTATGATGAGCTGTTAGAGAAGGAGATCATCCCAGCAATAGAGCGAGAAAATGAAGAGGAACTTTCCGTCAAAGAAATGGAAGAAGTAGTCGAAAAGTTAGATGAAAAGGTTGAGGAATACGATAAAAAAATCGAAGCTTGCGAGGTTGGTAGCGAACGAAAGAAAATCCGTTCCGAACGTAAATTTCCAAAACAAGCTCGCAAGCAGTTTAACGATTTCATTACCCGCAAACAAAAGTATCAAAACGATATGGAGATTTTTGGTGATCGCGCAATAGTTACTCAAAAACGGACCCAAATGCGACGTTTATGCTCATGAAGGATGACTACATGAAGAACGGTCAATTGAAAGCTGGTTACAACGTCCAGATTGCAACGGAAGGTCAATACGCGCTCGCATACGATGTTTTCCCAAACCCGACAGATACACGCACCTTAATTCCTTTTCTCGACTCGATTGAAGAAAACTTTTTCGAACTGCCGGAACACATTGTCGCGGATGCGGGATATGGCAGTGAACAGAACTATGAAGATGTCATCGAGAACCGAAATCGAACGCCACTTATTACATACAATCAATATCGAAAGGAGAAGAAAAAGAAGCATAAGGACAACGCTTTTCATGTAGTTAATTGGGAATATAATGAGGAGGAAGATACCTTTTCGGGCCCAAGTGGACGGAAAGTACGGTTTAGCCATCATGAAACACGAACAGACAGGTACGGATTCACCCGTGAATTTAAAGTGTACGAATGTGAGGACTGTTCGGGCTGTCTACTCCGCGATTTATGCACGAAAGCAAAAGAAATAGAATTAGAAAGGGAAAAAGAAAAACAAAAACAAGCAGTATGAACTATCCTTGTTTAGATTTAAATTCCTTGCCATAGAAGGTTTAACAAGTAGGGAAATATGGTTTTAAGCCAGGCCACGGAGGCAAAGATTAAAACCGGAAAGAGAATTCGCGATGTTTCCTTGTGACAGTGAACTCGACTGACCCACGGATATCAGGATGCTCACCGTCGTAGAGTATTTTTGCCTTCGTGGCGTGTGCTTAACGATAAAAGTACCTACACATACTCTCGGTATGAGTTCTGAAAAATTTGACATGGAGCCTCTGCGTGTGTGATTCTGCAGCCAAGACGCCAAATGAAAAGATATTTAACTGCACCTGTGAGGTTATCACACACGCCACTCCATATAAAGTTTTTCTTTGAGAAACACCAAACGCTTTGAGAGCTTCTTTTGCATCTGCAACAATTCCTAACCAAGGGGCATACACTTTTCCTAACTTCTCAAAATCAATATCGATATGAATTAGCTTTTTATCCAGTGTAATGAGTGAGTAATCCTGGGTTGTTACTTCCGATAGTCTTGTACCTAACGCAAGGATAACATCCATCCAAATGTCCAACATATAACGGATGATTATTCGGAAAGACATCATGCCTCCGGAAGGCAGCCAATACCGGTATTTCAAACTTTTCAGCAAAGCTCCGCAGTTCGTCTTCTGCCTGCGCATGCTTCACACCCCCACCAGCAAGAATCACCGGTTTCTTCGCCACTGCAAGAATTTCTTGGCATTTGAGAAGTTCATTCTTTGATGGGACTGGTCGTGGTATTGTTAGGGGTGAGCCAAATTGCATCTCCGCTTCCTCCTGCAATATATCTTCCGGTAAAGAAATAACGACCGGTCCAGGCCTGCCAGTTTGCGCAATTCGAATGGCTCGTTCTACAATTTTAGGATTCTTTCCGGATCTTTTATCTCTACAGCCCACTTCGCAATATGTCCAAAAAACTGTTCTAAATCAACTTCTTGAGATCCTTCTCTCCCCCTATATTTACGATGAACCTGGCCAAGAAAAACAAGCATTGGAGTAGAATCTTGATAAGCGGTGTGTACCCCAATCGCTAGGTTCACTCCACCCACTGCCCTTGTTGCAAAAACGATTCCTAACTTTTTGGAGGCCTTCTATCCTTCAGCCTTAAATGCTGCACCACCTTCATATCTCGCGAAAAATCACATCTATTGTTTCCACTTCATAAAAAGCATCCAGAATGGGTATATAGCTCTCCCCGAATACATAGAATACCTTCTCTACTGATGCCCGTCTCAAGCATTCTACAATGGCCCCAGCTGCAGACATGCTGAAATGTTTAACAGACATTACCAGCTCTCCTCCTTCAATCGAAGTTCCCTCAACCGACGAACTACTTCATCTAATCGCTCTTTACTAACCGTTAGAGCAATTCGAATATAGCCTTCACCTGATGGTCCAAAAGCTGTTCCTGGGGTAACAATCACTCCAGCCTCCTCTAGCAATTTGTTAGCAAAACTGTTCGCCGTAAATCCAGTGGGAACCTTCGCCCAAAGAAAAATGGTTCCTCTCGTTTTTTCTGTAGAAATCCCTAATTCGTTTAGCGCCGTGTATAGCTTTTCCATCCGCTCTTGATAAATAGCATTATGCTCCTTGACTGCGAATAAATCACTCTTTAAAGCTGTAGCCGCCGCCTTTTGTACAGCAAGAAACTGGGAAGAATCAATATTACTTTTCAATGTGGCCAAGGCTTGAATGACATGCTTATTTCCAACCACATAGCCGATTCGCCAGCCTGCCATATTAAAGCTCTTTGATAATGAACCAAATTCCACTGCATAATCCTTGGCGTCTGGGACTTGCAGGACACTCGGAGCTTTATAACCGTCAAATGTTATCAGATTATATGCCGCATCGCTCGCAAGCAAAATTTTATTATTCTTTGAAAAAGTTGCTGCTTCCCGAAACGTGTTTAATTCAACAGTGGCACCTAGCGGATTGCTTGGATAATTTAACATCAAAAGTTTGGCCCGTTGCTTGTTCCTTTTAGAGATCCTGCCAAACTCTGGAATATAACCCTTTTCTTCATTTAAAGGCAATAATATACTTTCACCACCAGCCAAAAGGACCCCTTTTTGATATACTGGATAGCCCGGATCAGGGACAAATACCGCGTCACCCGGGTTTAAAACCGCCTGAAACAGATTAACAATCCCTTCCTTCGAACCGATTAGTGCCAAAACCTCTGTATCGGGATCCAGATCAACAGCATATTGTTTTTTATAAAATTCCGCAACCGCCTCTTTAAATTCAGAACAGCCACTGTACGGGGAATAACGATGGTTATCAGGATTCTTTGCCTCAAGCACGAGCCGCTCATAAACAAAATCGGGTGTAGGTAAATCAGGAGCACCAATCCCTAGATCAATAACATCGACTCCCTCTTTCTCGAGTTCCGCTTTTTTACGTTGGAATTCGGAAAATACGTAGGCTGGTAAACTTTTCACCCTATCCGCTATCGTAATCATTTTTTACCTCCCAAATAGGTCATTCTTTTCTTATTTCTATCGTATTGAAGGTATCGCTTTTTTAGAAGAAAAGGAAAGAACAATCCTCTTCTAGAAACTCCACTTTTCAAAGTTTTGTAATACTCCTAAGCTTTCCAACATAATTTGTAATAACTTGGATAGCTTGCCTTTTCTATGAGTTAACAAAGAACGTTTAAAATGTGGACAAAATAAAGAGGAAAAAGGGGATCGATAAAGTTGAGAATAAAGAATTTAATTTATTTTTTATTGTTGATGGGATGTATATTACTCATACTTGCTGCTTGTGGAGAGGGGAAGAAAAATATAGCAATTGGTCCTCCAGCAAGTGAGACGAATACGGCATCAAGTTTAATTCTTGATGCATATGGGATCGGTGATGGTGATTACAATGCGTATCAAGAAGGATTTGGTGATGCGGCAGATGGCGTACAGGATGGAAATATTGATATATCAATTGGTATTTTAGGCTTGCCTGCAGGTAACATTGAAAGCCTGCAAGCATCTGTTGGGGATGTGAAAATGCTAGGACTCTCGGATGAAGCGATCGCACATATTGAGGAAAATAGTGGGTACAAACGTTTCACCATTCCACAAGATACGTACGATTTTCTTGAATCAGATGTTGAAACTGTTACGGCCTATGCAATTCTAATGGCAAGCACCGATACAATTGATGAAGAGCTTGGTTATGAGCTTGCAAAAAGTATGGTTGAGAATGCAGACGAAAATACACATGCACAGTCCGAACATATGACATTAGAAAATGCTCTTCTTGGGGCAGAGGGACTACCAATTCATCCAGGTGCAAAACGTTATTATGAAGAACAAGGCTTAACAGTAGACAATCCTGTAGCAGAATTAAATACAACGGAAGCGAAACCTGAGCTTATATTAGGAACGGGCAGTCAAGGCGGAACCTATTATCCTCTTGGAGGAGAAATGGCTAATATTTGGAATAACCATATCGATGGCATCAATATAACGAATACGGAAACTGGGGCATCGATTGAAAACCTTGTTGGAATTCGTAACGGGGATATTGACCTTGGTATGACCGTTCATGTTCCAGCACAAGCTGCAATTAATGGGGAAGCGGATTTTGAAGGAGAGAAAGTTGAGAACGCCGCTTTTATCGGTCATATTTATCCAGAGGTTATTCAAATTATAACCCGTGAAAGTACTGGTATCGAGAGCCTTGATGACTTTTAATTTCATCATTCGCAAATGTTGGGGGATCTTTTAACCAGGAAGGTCCCTCATCGTTTAGCTTCTCCGTAAGGGTGTGATTAGATGAAAGAAAACCAAGAAATCAACGTAAAGGAAATTTTAGAGAAATACGATAAAGAAAGTAATTTCCGTGAGAATATTGGAAAATGGGCATGGATTGTAACATTTTTAGGTGTTGCCTTAACCGCTTTCCATTTATATACAGGATACTTTGGAAACCTCCCATCCCAACAGCAAGGTGCTGTCCACCTTGGGACTGCACTTGGTATTATCTTTTTGCTTTTCCCGGCAAAAAGTGGTCTGCAGAAATTACAGAAGACGGTTCCATGGTATGACGTTCTTCTCGCATTTTTGGCCATGTATGTGACTTATCATAAAGTCATCTTTTTTGATTCAATTCTCGAGAGTCGGATTGCAGGCTACAGTATGCTCGATACAATCATTTCCATACTCGGTATCTTTCTCTTACTCGAAGCAACCCGTCGTACAGTTGGTTTACCAGTTGTAATTGTAGCTGGAGTTACGTTACTTTATGCTTTATTTGGTAATATCATACCAACACAGATCTTGTCTCATCCTGGTTTTGCTTTTGACCGCTTGGCAACAGATTTATGGTATAAGGAAAGTGGTGTTTTCGGGACACCCATTCAAATTTCAGCTAAGTTTATTTTCCTCTTTCTGTTTTTCGGTGTAGTCCTCGTACAAACAAAGATTGGTAAATTTTTCAATGACCTTGCATTCGCGTTAACAGGGAGATATACAGGCGGAACGGCAAAAGCAGCCGTCGCGGCTAGTGCATTGCAAGGAATGGTTTCTGGAAGTTCTGTTGGTAATACCGTCGCTTCCGGTTCCTTTACCATTCCGATGATGAAGAAGGCAGGATTTAAACCAGAGTTTGCTGCGGCAACAGAAGCATCAGCGTCAACAGGTGGACAAATTATGCCTCCAGTAATGGGAGCCGCAGCATTTATTATGATGGAATACTTAGGCGTGTCCTACGCAACAATCATGATTGCTGCTGCAGTTCCAGCTGTCTTATATTTTACAGGGATATTTATCGGAACACACTTTGAGGCGAAACGATTAGGTATTGTTGGTCTGCCAAAGTCAGAACTCCCGAGTTTCCGTAAATTAATGATTAAAAATGGATATATGCTTTTACCATTAGTCGTCGTCATCGGCACAGTCATGATTGGGTTCACCCCACAGCGGGCTGCTTTACTAGGGATTTTGTCAGCTTTTTTGATAAGTTTAGTTAGAAAAGAAACGAGGCTCAATTTTAGGCAAACGATTCATGTACTTGAACAAGGAGCGCGTGTCGCTTTACCGGTAATAGCTGCAGTTGCTACGGCTGGTATTATTGCTGGAGTAGTCAGTATCACCGGTCTCGGTTCTAAATTTGCTTCCGGTATTATTGCATTATCAAGTGGACATTTATTTTTAGCGCTATTTTTCACGATGATCGCTTGTCTGATTCTTGGAATGGGATTACCGACAACGGCTAATTACGTGGTAACAGCAACAATTGCAGCACCAGCACTTATTAATGAATTCGGTGTAGCGCCAATCGCTGCGCATATGTTTGTCTTTTACTTTGGAATTGCAGCAGATATTACACCACCTGTCTGTCTTGCCGCATATGCTGGAGCGGGAATAGCGAGGGCGAATCCATTTAAATCCGGAGTCATCGCAGTGAAGCTCGCAATTGCGGCATTTATTATACCGTATATATTTGTTTATGATTCAATTCTCGTTCTAATAGATGTTACACCAGTAAGGCTTGTCATTGCTCTTGCAACAGCATTATTGGGTATGATCGCTGTTAGCAGTGCAGTCATCGGCTTCTTTGTCCGGAATTCTTATTCTTGGGAGCGGATCATTCTTTTCGTCGCTGGTATTATCTTGATCGTTCCAAATATAATGAGCAGTACGATTGGTTTAGTTTTAGTATTAGGGATCTGGTACATTCAAAAACGACGTAAGGACGACAATGGAAATATGGGGATGAATGTGTCGGTATAAGAAAGTTTTAAAGTACCAAAATAACAAATTGACAAAAACGGATTAAACAATAAAAAAATAACGGAAAAAAAGCTAGAATTGGTGATCACTACCTTCATCTTTTCTAGCTTTTTGTAACAACAACGAAGGACAACACATCCCCCCTAAAACATCTCTCCTGCTATCCAATGAATTGTAAAATTTTTAGGTACCTTAGTCCTAATTCTTCGCACTCGATTGTCGAATGAATCCACTGACTTTTTATATCTCTTCCCCCTTCCTTTGCCAATCCAGTACCTGAAGCTTAGTTATATTCTCCCTATCTTTCCCAAAAGTATCATAAATGTCCCGAATAAAACTTTTTTTCGTCAAAGTGTGCAATTTTAGGTTTTATAGAAATTATTGTAAATATTTATTATAATTAACTAATTGAAGCCTGTTTAAGGTTGTATTATAATCATCAATTTTGCCTTTATTAATATAGAAAGGAGGAAAAAAGGATGGAAGAAACCACAATTTCTGATGGGAAACATTGTGAGTTCATGTGGGCAAATAAATTTATAGCAGAAAATGAATTAATTTTCCGGAATCGTTTAATAAAGTCATTTTTGCTTAAGAAGGAAAATTACTTTTTGCTAAATCAATCCATCCGCCATCCAACGCCAGAAACGAATAATGCTTTAGATAAGGCATTCCAAGATCATTTTGCCGAGATCAGGTTAATTAGTCAATTATCAAATGAATTGAGAAGACATGCCATTCGTTATGACAAGAAGGTTAACTTGTACAGAAGAAGTCAATTACTAATTTTGGACCAGCCAATCCATGACGAAACAGAGAATAGCATATCTTTCAAAGATGTTATTACAGATAAGCATGCTATCCCTGTTGATGAAGCGGCGCTAGAAAATAACCAGGATTTGCAATGCTATCTTGAAAATCCAACTCTATTTCAAGCTTTTTCTTCCCTTACTTCCAGGCAGAAACAAATTTTAAATCAAGCGTATCTTTTCAAGATGTCTGATACAGAAATTGCCGCTAAAGAAGGTGTATCCCAGCAATCCATTTCCAAGACGAGAAACAGAGCTTTAAGGGAGCTAAGAAAACAACTATTGGCAGAGGAGGATAAAACATGATTGATATCTCTGCTCTTTCCGGTTTGATTGATATGATAGAAAATGTTGGATTCCCCGTCATCGTGGCTTTGTTTTTATTAATACGCTATGAAATCAGGATGGAACGTTTGGAAAAACACTCTAAAGATTTATCAGATACAATCAACAAATTAAGGAGGGATCTTTCATGACGAGTCTCATTGATCTAACGAAAAAAGTGCAAAAGTATAATGATGCCGAATCATTAGAAATTGTTCTTACCCTATTCGAACCTAAAATCAGAGCTTCATTAAAAGAAACCTCACCACAGGAACAAGTCGATTTATATCAAGAACTAAAAATTAGAGTAATAGAAATCATTAGGAAGTATGACTACAATAATACGTACGGTTTTTGGGAATTTACCAATCGACTAAAAGAACTGCATGTAGTTGAACAGACAGCAAAAGAAAATTCTGATCATCCAGTTAAAAATTCATGATAGGGGGATAGGATACAAATTCTATATAATCATAGGGTTATTAAATTCGTTTGTCATCAGCCACTAAGTCCCGTTCCCTTTCATCTTCCAGGGAACGGCTACATAAAGCAAATCTCCTCAAGCATTCTTCAAGTGGAGATGAATGCCCCATGCTTCTTTGTTTCTCTTGCTTTCTACTCTTATCGTCAATTGTTGTACATGCTCAAGTCGCATTCTAATAGATCAGGAATATTCTCTCGAGTCATTCCTAAACCAATGAAAAAGGGAGAACGTATTGTCCTCCCTTTATTTAAAATTTATCCTTCCTGAACAACTCCTGTTGAAGAGTGTAATCGGTGGTTTTTCGCCATTTCTACGGCACGTTCCGCGTCAATATATCCCCATATATCATCGAGAATCGGGTGGGCAGTAGCTTTCAGAATGCTCTTTACATCATTTGGACTAAGATCCGGATTCGCTTCAAGCATAAGAGCAATGACTCCTGCGCAAATTGGGGTTGCCATCGATGTACCTGATAACTCAATATATTTCTCATCCCTAATCATCTCTGGCAATTCCGTTTCGATGCTTGAGCCTGGTGCAAGCAGCGATACAATATTGGTTCCTGGTGCATAAATGTCAGGCTTGACGAACGAATCAATTGTAGGTCCTCTACTGGAATAATCGGCTATTCGATCGTCTGCCCGGTCTAATGTGTTCTGATCATCTGTTGATCCCACCGTTATAATGAACGGATCAATTGCTGGCGTACTGATTGTTGTTTGATCAGGACCATTATTTCCAGCAGCGGCACATACAACGATTCCTTGATGCCAAGCAACTTGAGCAGCTAAACACAACGGATCATCCCTGAAAGACTCGTAGGCAGGAGCTCCGAGTGAAAGGGAGATAATTCGAATACGATGCTCTTCTTTATGTTCCATACACCATTCCAGACTTTCAATAATCGTTGACAGCCTGCCTTCACCTTGTTTATCTAACACTTTTAATCCAATGATCGAAGCTTCTGATGCAGGACCCGTATATTTCCCATTAGAAAGACTGCCATTTCCAGCAGCATTTCCTGCGCAGTGTGTTCCATGCCCATTATCGTCATATGGATCTTCTTTCCCATTTATAAAATCATGGAAAGCTATTATTCTATTTGAGGGTTGAACAAGGTCGTCATGTGGATGGACACCTGTATCAATCACAGCAATGGCAATCCCTTTCCCTGTTAAACCTAACTGCTCTCGCACCTGAATCGCACCTATTTGTTCACTGGCGATATCCAGAAAAGATGTTACAATCCGGTCGTAAAAAATCCGTTCTACCGCTTCATGATCCTTAATCTGTTTGATTTTATCAGGTGTTAAATGGCCTTTTAATCCGTTAATACTGGGTAATCCTTTACTTAGTTTGTTAGGAGAATCCTTGTTACATATTTTGAGGAGGTCATCTTTTTTATCCTGCTGGCAATTCTTTTTCAGATAAAGGATAATGGGAATCTCATTGCTATTCGTCAATTTCAGGTTTACTTTTTGAATATCCCGTAAATGTTCCACTAAGCCTGGATCTAGTTTAGACTCTGCATTTTCATACCATACCTTTTTTTGATTGCTCATGTTATTCCTCCTTTGTTATAAACCTATCCCTCACCAATAGTCAAACTTTAAATTGGGGCACCCTTATTGACTATAAGGGCACCCTTTCGTTCTAAATAACAACGCACAACTAAAATTAAATGATCTTATTCTAAAATACGCTCCTCCGGTAAATAGTTGCAGGTTTTCGAAACAACCTAAGGAATGCCAGGTAACTTAGTACTCCTTTGACATTTCCCTCTAGATAATAGAAAATGGTATAGATATTCTACATGAGAGGAAGTTTTATTTGGATCAGCAAGAGCAATTTTCATCCAGGATAGGATTTATTTTATCGGCCGCAGGAGCCGCAATTGGCCTTGGTGCCATTTGGAAATTCCCATACATCGCAGGACAAAATGGCGGTGGCGCATTTCTCATTATTTTTCTTTTGTTTACCGTTATACTCGGCCTTCCCTTACTGTTAGCCGAATTTACGATAGGTAGAACAGCACAGCAAGATGCCGTTCGTTCTTTCCAAGTAATCGCTCCCAGAACAAAATGGTATTTTATCGGAATTCTTGGCATGATCAGTGTTTTTATTTTACTTTCCTTCTACAGTGTTATTGGCGGTTGGATCATTACATATCTATGGAAAGTCGTGACTGGAGGATTAACCGGTTTAAATGAAGTTCAATATGCAGAGCTGTTCGCAAATACAATAGCGAATCCAGCGATAAGTATCGGTGCGCAACTGATATTTATCATCATGACCATTTTCGTTATTAGTAGAGGCGTACAAAATGGAATTGAGCAAACAAATAAAATCATGATGCCAGCACTTGCGATCCTTTTCGTCATTCTCGTAATTCGCTCGGTCACCCTTGATGGGGCTTCTGCAGGTGTTGCTTTTCTATTTCAACCTGATTTATCAAAAGTGACATCAAGCACAATTCTTGAAGCGATGGGACAATCCTTCTTCACGTTAAGTGTCGGTGTTTCCGTCATGATTACATACAGTGCTTATTTGTCAAAAGACCAGAGTCTGCCAAGTTCCGCTGTATCGATTGTCCTTATGAATATAATGGTTGTTCTCTTGTCGGGTCTTGTGATATTTCCTGCAGTATTCTCGTTTGGAATGGAGCCGGATGCAGGGCCGACCCTTTTATTTAATGTGCTTCCTACGATTTTCAGTCAAATGCCAGCCGGGATGCTGTTTTTCGCAGCGTTTCTCATAGTCTTTTTATTTGCGACCTTAACATCGGCTTTTTCCATGCTGGAAATTATTGTAGCCGTCATTTCCAAAGGCGACCCTGTAAAAAGGAAAAAATGGGCCTGGATTGTCGGATTAGCAATCTTTCTCTTCGGTGTGCCGTCTGCACTCTCTTTCGGTATTTTGAGTGATGTTTCGTTATTCGGCAAATCAATCTTTGACTTAGCGGATTACACCGTAAGTAATATTTTACTGCCAACAGGGGCATTATTCATCGCAATTTTCGTGTCTGTTAAAATGAAAAAATCAGCGATGTACGAAGAATTAAAACGGGGCAGCAACTTAATGTACGGCATCTTCCAAGCTTGGTTCTTCCTCGTTCGCTACCTCGTTCCAGCGTTGATTATTTTCGTCATGCTCGATGTACTTGAAATCTGGTAAGCCCGCGAAGCAATACATGCCACTTTCTAAATTTTATCGCCGTATTTCCGTATAGTAACTGTATAAATAGTCAAAATAAAAAGGCATAGATTGATACAAATATACGGAGGTGCAGCATGAATAAACCGTACCGGTGTCCAAATTGCAAAACAAACAGATCACGCTTTAACCTGATCGAACAGACCGCAACTCCCGTCAAACTCGATGCAAAAACGGGTGAAATCTTAGAAGAATATACGAGTGAAGATACGCTTCTTTTTCACCAAGCTTATAATGGACCGCAATACAGAATTCAGTGCGGGGTATGTGGATTAATTGAAAATGAAAAGATGTTCGAACAGTTTGCGGAGTATGATGGGAATTGAGTATTTGGTGTCTGGCAGAACTCAAATTTTGCAAGAATATATTCTTCCGCCAAACACCTCCAATAGAAAAATGGTAAACTATATTATGATATGGTTTACCATTTTTTTGAGGTGTCTAACTCCTCAACTAGGAGGTCTATCCCATGCTCCAACAATTAAAAAAACATTTTCCTTCCTTACAATCTTATAAAAAAACACCAACGGAAATCGATGATAAACTGACATGGTTTATTGCAGAGAATGGCCAAATTATCAGTATCGATCCGTCCGAAATCACTGAAAAGGATTCCGCTTTATTACATATGTTTCTAAAACCGTATCAACATAATTTTCCGCCTATGACAAAAGCAGAAAAATTATGGCAGCAATACATTCAAGCTGACGGTGAGCTACCGGAAACAGAAAACATGTTTCGCCTAATCTTTTTCCAAATCCCGCCAGATCAACTACAACCAGCAGACTTCAAGGACGCCCTTAATCAATTATTTCATAAAGAAATGATTATCCTATGGGAAAGTAAAACGGAAGGAATCATTGTTGATAAAATGCTCGCTGAAGAAGATATTTCATTAGAGGAAATCATCGACATTTTAATGAGTGATCTATATATAAAAATCCGCTTTTTCGTGAGTCCATATCTTACGGAACTCGGACAAGCGAAACATTATTATAATCATTTAACTTCTCAAGCAAGCATTGTCTTCTCCTACTGGGAGCATAATGTGATTTCTTATATAGAAGCAATTCCTTACCTGCTTATCGATCAACTAACACCGAATTTAAGAGACGATCTGCAGCAGCTCATCCCACAGGAATTTCAACACGATAAGGGGTTCCTAAAGATGATGGAAGTTTTTCTGAAAAGCAATTTAAATGTTTCGGTAGCGGCTAAGAAGCTATATATGCACCGTAACAGTTTTCAATACCGAATTGAAAAGTTCAAGGAAAAAACGGGTCTCGATATCCGAAATTTCCATCATGCACTAACTGTTTACCTGGCTTTATTGATCAAGTGAATCCATTTGTAAAGTTGCCTAAAACATGTCCAAAGCTTTGTGCACGTTTACCATTTAATGAGTAATCGTTCTCCACTATAATGAAATCAGTGAATAAAACGTTTTCATATATTTGAAGGAGGATCTCATAATGGCTGAACTCGTATTAGAAAATATTCAAAAGAAGTATGATAAAGAGGTCGTAGCGGTTAAAGACTTTAACCTGCATATTGAAGATAAGGAGTTTATCGTATTCGTTGGGCCATCCGGCTGCGGTAAATCTACTACACTACGAATGATTGCAGGTCTAGAGGAAATCACGGAAGGAAACCTGTACATTGATAATAAGCGGATGAACGATGTTTCTCCAAAAGACCGTGATATTGCAATGGTTTTCCAAAACTACGCCCTCTATCCGCATATGAGTGTATACGATAATATGGCATTTGGATTAAAACTGCGGAAATTTAAGAAGGCGGAAATCGATAAGCGCGTAAATGAAGCAGCTAAAATTTTAGGCTTGGAGGAATACTTAACTCGTAAACCTAAAGCACTTTCTGGTGGTCAGCGACAGCGTGTTGCATTAGGACGAGCCATTGTCCGCGATCCGAAAGTGTTTCTCATGGACGAACCTTTATCAAACCTTGATGCTAAATTACGTGTCCAGATGCGTACAGAAATTCAAAAGTTGCACAGGCGTCTGCAATCAACTACTATTTACGTGACACACGACCAGACGGAAGCAATGACGATGGCTACCCGTCTCGTTGTTATGAAGGATGGAGAAATCCAGCAAATCGGTTCTCCTGAAGAAGTGTATAAGAACCCTAATAACGTATTCGTCGGTGGCTTCATCGGCTCACCAGCAATGAACTTCTTTACAGGCATCGTGAAGGATTCTTACTTTACCATGGGGGACGTGAAAATAAAAATTCCTGAAGGCAAGCTGAAACCATTAAAGGATAATGGCTACCTTGATAAAGAAGTCATTCTCGGTGTTCGCCCGGAAGATATTAAAGATGAACTTGTCTTTCTAGAGGCAAATCTAGAGTCTACGATATCTGCTGGCATTGAAGTTGCCGAACTGAATGGTGCAGAGACGTTCCTTTACTCGAAAGTCGCGGATCAAAGCTTTATTGCCCGAGTCGACTCCCGTTCTGATGTTAAAGCTGGAGATACCGTGAAATTAGGTTTTGAGATGAATAAAGCACATTTCTTTGATGCGGTGACGGAAGAGAGAATTTATTAAGTTACTTCTTTTAGTCAAATGGTTCAACCTTATTTCTCCATGGGAAAAGGGATACCCCTCTTTAAGGAGTATCCCTTTTATCTTTCAGTAACATATAAGCTTATTTTTAATATTTTATATCCCGAATATCTCGGGTGGGAAATTCTTCTTTTTCGTTTTAATTATTGGGTGATTTTTTCAAAACGCAGCATGAATCATCGTGTTAATTCAAGAATTTCACTTAACCGCGGTACGTGTTCCACTGGGTGTTCTCTAACTTAAGCAACGCAAGCCCTACCTGCTCTTGCGTCCTTGCGACCCCTTAGTCGCTCCAGTTTGAATAAGCATCTTCAAAAACATTGTAGAATGCCAGAGCGCTTATTTGTTACTCGATTTACTATAATACCATCTTAAAGAATTCTTGTCAATCTTTTTTTGCAAAGAAATGAACTGGGATCCGTTTGTTAATTTATGTTTAGGTTTTATTGGTTGGAATGGATTATTATCTTTATATCAATTAAACTTAGATTACTACATTATACATAGGGGAGGGATCTTTTTGTGGCCTTTTAAGAAAAGCGTGCAACCTACATTAAATATAATTGAACCAATCAAGAAAACTAACTACACAAAAGACACAGATAAAATTGTCGAAGGTTTGTTTGAAGGGCAGTACTTTCTTATAAAATCTTTAGAAGTTCTTGATTTTAAAAAAGGAATTGACTGGAACTATCAGCACCATTCGGGTGCAAATACTTATCAACTTTATCTTCATTCGTTGGAAACCATTCATCATCTTTGTAATCATTACGAGAAAAAGAAAGACAAAAAATCATTAAAAAAAGCTTATGAAATTTTACAAGATTGGGCTAAACACGACGAAGCCCATCCAAAGGAAAATTACCGTTCCCGCTGGAGTGATCACGCAACGGCAACGCGTGCGTTAGCAATTATTTATCGGGTAATCGGAAAATAGTGTGGAAAGAGGATTAAAAGGTACCCTCTTCCATAGCCTTGATCAGTGTGGAAATATCAGCCCCATAGATTTCCTCATACACCCATTCATAGCCTGCTTGTTCCAAATTTGGAAATTGATCAGGCAACATTTTTCCAAAAGTAATCTCAACTTCTTTGAATTTCTTTTTCTTTTTTATTTTACGATAGCCTTGTGTAAATAAGATTTTTGCTCTGAGGGCTTCAAAAGAGTAACCACGACCAACATGGTTCATTGTCTTAATTAAACGATTCAGGGATTCTGTATAGGCGTTTGTAATTGGAGAATTGAAATAGTTGAATATCTCTTCTTCCCAATTGTTCACTGCTTTTATTAGATCACCAAAATAAGCCATCAATTCTTTAGGTATATTTGAAAACCAGTTTTGATACAGTTTATAGGCTTCGTTGATTGATTCAGCCTCATAAATGTCAAAGAATTGCTCTTTAAGCTCATATGCTTGACCAAGTAACGGGAATGTATCAGTCCATATTTGTAATTTTATTTGGTCATCAAAGTCATTAAGGTCTTTACGTCTTGTTAGAAGTACGTAACGGTCTCTCATGAGTTGCCTACGTTCTTTGGCTGACACATTCTGGCGATTAGCCTTTCGTATCTTTTCCAGGGCTTCATTGGCTAATTTAACAACATGAAACTTATCAATTACGATTTTGGCATGTGGTATCACTGATTTAACAGCACTTTTATAAGGATTCCACATATCCATTGCTACAAGTTCAATTTTATCAATGTCTTTGAGTCTTGAAAGATAACTGATAACCACATCTTTATTCCGTTTACGTAAAATATCAATTACCGACTTGTTTTCAACATCAGTGATGACACAACGATAATTTTTAAGCAAATGAACTTCATCAATACCAAGCCATTTAGGAGTTCTGAAATCTGTATGTGCTTCAAGTTCAGAAACATAATCATTGAATATGTTTCGAACAGTTTTTTCATCTACACCTATATCATCTGCAACGCTGGTAAAGGTCTTTTCGAGACTTGCTTCTTGAATCCAATCTATAAGTCTATTAGTAACCGAACGACTAACGTCCATATCGGGAAGGTTCTCAAAAAACGTTTCATTACACTCCCTACATTTATATCTTTGGCGATTGACATAAATACCAACACGTTTAGCGTGCATTGGTAGGTCGAAATATAGTTGTTGTTTCTTACCATGTTTGTATAAGTTTGCAACAGTACCACACTTTGGACAATGTGAAGGGGGTAGTGTAGTAGACTCAACTAAGAATCTATAATCATATTCGCTTTCTTTCATATCCAGAATCTTTAAGTTTGGTAGATTGAGCATATTGGTTAACATTTACTTTTTCCTTTCAAAGTTTAGAATTAAAATAGAAAACTAATGAAAACAGCTCGTGAAAACCTAAATTAAAATAATGGTTTGACATAGGTTTCCACGAGTCTAATGTTATATTAGTTAATCTTCACTTACTTTTTTCCAATTTAGACAATATCCAGAGGTAAATGGCAATTCCTCCAAAAGTTATGATTGTACTAACGATTAGTTGTGTTTCGTATTGCAATGTGGTCAGATTTAGTAAATAATCAGGAAGTGTTAACAATGCTATTATAATGATTAAAGTCCATGATTTTGCCCAAATGGAAAAACCTATTATAAATAGTACTGTGATTACACCAATGATTAGGCTTCCAGTATTGCCGAAATAAATGACGGGAGTGTCGATGGCTCTATTTAGGTAGATTAACCCAATAAATAGAGCGATGGGCAGTATCGCTATACCAGCCAATATCAACCCCTGTCTTTTGAGAGATTGATTTGATGTAGAAATATATTTAAACCCTGTGAAAACAGAAGCAATAAATATTGCACCAATTATAATATGCCCGATAATTTCCAAGATAGAATAGGAGAGGTTGCCTTCTAATAAGTCAGGGAAAATTGTAATAGAAAATGATCCAAGAATGATTAGGCAAATGTATTTAAACCATGTTCTATAGTCAATTAACATCTCGTTAGAAACCATCTCCATATATTCTTTCGGAGATTTTCCAATAATTTTTTCAATGGATTTTCCGTTTTTTTCGGCTTCGGACAAATGGATTTCTAATTCATTCACAATTTCCTCAATTTCATCCCATTGTTTTCCACTTGAAAATAAGTATACACGTAAGTTTTCCAAGAACTCTTGGCTTTCTTTAGAAAGTTTTAACTTATTCTTCAATGATGTCATCTCCTTTTGTATATTTTGTATCTGGCTCAAAACACAACACTTTGTTAACATTAGACTGTAAATTATTCCAGCGTTCTATAAATTTATTCAATTCTAACTCCCCCTTTGGAGTTAGTGAATAATATTTTCTCCTTGGTCCTGCTGTGGATTTTTTTAAGGTAGATTTAACTAATTCTTCTTTTTGCATCCGCAATAACAATGGATAAATTGTACCCTCACTAAAAGAGTGGAAACCATAACTTTCAAGTTTTTCTGCCATTTCGTAACCATATACTTCTTTATCCTTGATAATTGCCAGCAAACAGCCATCAATGATACCCTTCAGCATTTGTGTTGTAGACAAACTTCCCCCTCCTTTCTCACTAACTTGTAATACAAGAGTTATGTTTATAAAGTATCATGCATTACATGATATATATGAAGAATAGCATTATTAGTCTTGTAATGCAAGGTATAATTCAAAGAAAATCCATATAGAAAAGATTCCACACGATTATCCGATTCACGAGGATAAAATACTATATATATAATAGAAGTTTTCCATATGATAATCCGAATACCCTATTTATCTATACACTTCCGCTGTAGATATAATAAAAATAGATGAGGAACTGATCTATAATCTTCTCTTGAAGCATGCTAGATTTTTAAATGATGACCAAAATTATCGGAAAAATAACCATGGAATCATGGTCGACAGGGCTTTACTATCGATTGCATTAGTTTTGTCCGAATATCCAGAAGCAGAACACTGGAAAGAGAAAGCAATTTATAGAGTCAGGGAAGCTTTCAATAGAGATTTCAGTTACAAAAATGTCCATTTAGAGAATTCGCCGGACTATCATAGTATGGTGATGAGGCTTATTCAATCTGTCGAAAGCTTCTTGGTAAAAAATAATTTGACCCTCGGAAAGGACATCGTAGAAAGATTAGAGCAAGCGGATGATTATTTTCACTATTTTTTAAAGCCAAACCTAAAAGTCCCGACCATTGGAGACACCTCTTCCGGTCATTTAAAACGGAAGAAAAAGAAATTTGATTCCTTCATTGATGAAGAAGCGGGTATTGCAATCCTTCAAGATGAGCATGAGGAGCCAGAAAGATCAACTTGGCTATCTTTTATCTGTGGCTACGGGAGTAAGACTCATAAACATTTCGATGATTTATCGTTCAACTTGTTTTATAATGGCAAAGACATTTTCGTTGATTCGGGAAAATATAATTATGTTAAAAGTGATAAGATCAGACAATACGTCCTTTCCCCAATTGCACACAACACCCTTGCAATCGATGGAAAAGAATATAAATTAGGCGATCCGCTAGTCTACCGCGATAAAATTAAAATAACCGGTTATCACAAAACGTTACACTATGAACTAATTCAAGGGGAAAATAAAGCATATAATGGAGCGAAACTAAAGCGGACACTTATCTTTTTCAAGCCGGATGTCATAATTATTTTCGACCAAGCTGTAAGTGACGAAGATCAGAAATTTTTACAATTGTACAACCTTGCCCCACATATTGAAATCCTTGAGACAAAAGATAATTACGCAAAAATAAAATCAGGTGCCGATATTATTGAAATCGAGCAACTGCTCGGAACAAGTTCCGTTACGAGTTTCCAAGCGGATCGAACTGAACCGAGAGCAATCATGTCCGAACGTTTCAATGAATTAATCGATATATCACAATTGGAGTTTTCAAAAACGGGTGAGAACGTGAATTACCTGACGATGATTAGTTTCGGAAATGAACAATCCATACAAGGCGTCACATTTGATGAAACTTCTAAAATCCTAACTTTAAATAGAGATGGAAAAAAACTAGACATAGCTTTATAATCACAATCGTGAAACATCTAGAATGCATATAAAAATTTATGAAGGGAAGTGGAATAGCGTATAGCTTTCCGCTTTTTTCTTATTTTAGCGGGATTACATTCTCAGAAAGGATGGATACCTTTGGAAAAATATCTTTACGGTAACACTATGACCTTCCTTGCAGCAAAGTTGTACTGCGAGATAAAACAAAAGAGTCTCTGATCTCTAAACTAGAAATCAAAACTCTTTTATTACAATCTTATTCGATATCATCCAAATCGTCTCACTCGAAAAAACAGTCACATCAAAAGGTAAGATCGCCGAATCGATCCATCTTAAATAACGATATATCATGTTCCGTTTCTCCAGTCATAGCTAGTTGGGATAGGATTTCTCCTACTACACTAGCGAATTTAAATCCATGACCAGAGAATCCTGTCGCTATCAATACATGGGAATGTTCAGGATGCTGATCGATAATAAAATGTCCGTCAGGCGTTCGCGTATAAATACAAATCGCCGCTTTCTTTAATTTCCCAGAAGCCTCGGGCATAAATTCATCCAAGAACTTCCGTAAATGACCTTCATCACTGATACTTGAACCAAATTCACGGTTCATCGTAGACGGATCAATTTCTTCTTCAAAATCGTGACGCCCAATCTTCAAGCCACACTTACCAAATGACGGGAAACCATAGTACATCGCGCTTGAATCATTAGAAGTTACTTCCGCCGCAAATGTTGGAAAGTTGTTCAAACTAAACAATGCTTCATTCGCTTCAAACCACGCGATCGGTTGGCGAGTTGTCTTTAATGGAAGCTTTAAGCCTACTTTTTTCAATAACGTTCCACTCCAAGCACCTGTACTAATAATCAGCTTTTTTCCAGTGAACGTAGCGTTTGCCGTTATAACTTTCACCGACTTATCACTTGTCTCTATATCTATTACTGGATTTTGAAAGGATAGTTTCGCACCGTGATGAACAGCCAACTCCTTATATGCAGTGATACAATTCTCACTAAATAAAAACCCAGAATTTTCCTCATAAAACCCGATATAATCATCTGGTAGATTAAGCCCCGGAAACCGTTCTTTGATTTTAGCGCTACTAAGAAAATCTATATTCAAGTTATGTTCTTTCCCACTCGCTATTGCTTCATCAATAAATGGTGCATTGCCTTTTGGTCCAAATCCCATTGCACCTGCCTGAGTGAATATTTTCAAGTGACTCTTTCTCTCCAGTTCTTCCCACAATTCCTGAGAACGGAGAGCAAGCGGAACATATTCCCTTCCCTCGCCATATGCATGACGGATAATTCGTGTTTCCCCATAATGGCTTCCTTGGTCATGCGGCGGATCATATGCATCAATCAGTAAAACCTTTACCCCTTGACGCGCTAAATAATACCCAGCAGCCATCCCCATTGATCCCGCTCCAGCTATAATGACATCATAAATTTCTTTCATGAAATCCTCCTGATCTTTTCTTCTCATCTTTGTTCATATTCACGACTTTCAATCAAGTAAAAAATCATTCATCCTGTTTCATCCGTACAATCAGCATCATACCAAACGAAAGAATCATAATCGCAATCACCCACATCCATGCCATCGCCATATTCCCTGAATCCAGCGCAATATAAATCGCCGTTGGGATGGTCTGCGTGACACCTGGGATATTTCCAGCAAACATTAAAGTTGCACCGAACTCGCCTAACGCGCGGGCAAAACTTAAAATACTTCCAGCAAGTAGCATTTTAGAAGCTAAAGGAACGGATATAAAGAGGAAGGTTTTCCACTCGCTCGCGCCGTCAATCCTTGCAGCTTCTTCAATATCGTGATCCACTTCCTGGAATCCTGACTTCGCCGACTGATACATGAGCGGAAAGGCAACAACAACTGCCGCAATTACAGCGGCCCACCACGTAAAAATAACTGGTTGATTAAAAATCCACTCAATCGCTTGACCGATAATACTATTTTTTCCGAAAACAACGATCAATAAAAAACCAACAACCGTCGGAGGTAGTACCATTGGAAGCATTAGAATTGTCTCTACAACGGCCTTTCCTTTGAATTTTCTTCTTGCAAGAGCTTTCCCGATTAACGTTCCCATTATAATAACGATAACACCTGATATCGTAGCAACTTTAAGCGACAACCAGATCGGGCTTAGAAATTCTTGCATAAATGCATTATTTAATTGTAAATCCATATTCTTCAAATACCTTTAAGGCTTCATCGCTTTGGACATAGTCAAAAAAGCCTTTTGCCGTTTCATACTGGTCAGAATCCTTGATTATTCCGACCGGATAAATAATAGGTGTATGTGTCTTGGCATCAAGAGAGGCAACAATATCTATTTTTTCCGAGGTGAGGGCGTCCGTTTGATACACGAGTCCAGCCTCAACATTCTCGGTTTCAACATAGGATAAAACTTGCCGAACATCCTTTGCGAAAATGATATTTGATTCCAGCTCATCCCATAAATCCATCTCTTCCAGCGCTTCTTTCGCATATTTTCCCGCAGGCACGGTTTCAGGTGTACCGATGGAAATGTTACTTATCCCCGTTTTTATAAGATCCTTAAATTCCCTAATTGTTTGGTCCCCCTTTGGAACAATTAATACTAATTCATTTCCAAGCAGGTCTACCCCGTCTTCTTCGGCAATCATTCCATCTTCAACTAAACGCTCAAACTTATCTTCAGCTGCTGAGAAAAATAGATCCACTGGTGCACCTTGAGAGATTTGCTGTTGCAGTGAACCCGAGGCTCCGTAATTAAAGGTCAATACTACTTCTGAATGTTCCTCTTGAAACGCCACTTGAATTGTATCTAACGCCTCTTTCAAACTTGCTGCCGCAGAAATCGTTAACTCAACATTTCCAGCTACTCCCTCGTTTTCTCCGTCTGCAGAGTCTTGGGCAGAATTACTAGTATTAGAACATGCGACTAATAATAGAAATATGAATAAAAGATTACTAATGAAATAAATTCGTTTTTGCATATTCTATTGCCACCTTCCGAACATTTACCATTTATTATATCCTATTATATTGAGACTCCCACGACTAAAGTCGCAAGCCCTAAACCTTACGGTTTTCCGGGTGGGATTCTTGAATGACTAAACGTTCGCAGTCCATTTCTGTTTTGAACAGCCTTCAAGATGAGGGTATCTCATTACCCCTCCTAAGACAGTGCATATAGCATCTTAGGCTGATTAACTATTACCATCAATCACAGGTGCGTATCGAATATTCATAGCACCAACTAAATCACGATGTTTTTCGAATCCACATTTACACTTATATTTGCGGTCTCGTGCCTTATTTTTTTCAGAGCATTTAGGACATGTTTGACTTGTATAGGCAGGATTCACATATTCAACTTTTATTCCCTCTAAATTCGCTTTGTATTCACTGTATTTTGATAGGCGGTAGAATGACCAATTGTGCAGATTCTTTTCG
>NZ_JBBKBV010000038.1:0-32612 GCF_037892815.1 Oceanobacillus sp. HCA-5259
TTTTTTTATAGGTTTAGACTTATTTAGTGATTTCTGTAACTACGCCAGAACCTACTGTACGTCCACCTTCACGGATAGAGAAACGAGTTCCGTCTTCAATCGCGATTGGTGAAATAAGTTCTACGCTCATTTCTACGTTGTCACCAGGCATTACCATTTCAACGCCTTCTGGTAGTTGAACAACGCCAGTTACGTCTGTTGTACGGAAGTAGAACTGTGGGCGGTAGTTACCGAAGAATGGAGTATGACGTCCACCTTCTTCTTTTGATAGAACATAAACTTCAGCTTTGAAGTTTGTATGTGGTGTAATTGATCCTGGCTTAGCAAGAACCTGACCACGGCTAATGTCTTCACGAGCTACCCCACGAAGCAATGCACCGATGTTGTCTCCTGCTTCTGCATAATCAAGAAGCTTACGGAACATTTCAACACCTGTAACAGTTGTTTTACTTGGAGCTTCGTTAAGACCGATGATTTCAACTTCATCTCCAACTTTAACTTCTCCACGCTCAACACGGCCAGTTGCTACTGTACCACGACCTGTAATAGAGAATACGTCCTCTACAGGCATCATGAATGGTTTGTCTGTGTCGCGTTCTGGAGTTGGAACATATTCGTCAACAGCTTTCATTAGTTCAACGATTTTCTCTTCGTACTCTGCAACACCTTCAAGTGCTTTAAGAGCAGAACCAGCGATAACTGGTACATCGTCACCTGGGAAGTCGTATTCTGTTAATAGGTCACGAACTTCCATTTCTACTAATTCAAGTAATTCTTCGTCGTCAACCATGTCAACTTTGTTTAGGAATACTACGAATGCAGGCACTCCAACGTTACGAGAAAGTAGGATGTGCTCACGAGTTTGTGGCATTGGGCCATCAGCAGCAGATACTACTAGAATAGCACCGTCCATTTGTGCAGCACCTGTGATCATGTTCTTAACGTAGTCTGCGTGTCCTGGGCAGTCAACGTGTGCGTAGTGACGAGTTTCAGTTTCGTATTCTACGTGAGAAGTAGCGATTGTAATACCACGTTCTTTTTCTTCTGGTGCGTTGTCGATTTGGTCGTAACCTCTTGCGTCACCATCACCGTTTACTTTTGCCATTACAGTTGTAATTGCAGCAGTTAGTGTAGTTTTACCATGGTCAACGTGTCCAAGAGTTCCAACGTTAACGTGCTGTTTGGAGCGGTCGAATTTTTCTTTAGCCATTTTATAGTTCCTCCTTTAATTAAATAAAAGTAATTATATTTTTTATGCTAACTAAGGAATAATTAAGATAGATTATTCTCTAGTCCTCACTAATTGTTATACGTTAGTTCCGTAAAAAAATCAATTATTGTCCAGCGTTTTTCTCAATAATTTCTTGAGAGATGCTCTTCGGTACTTCTTCATAATGATCGAATGTCATTGTATACGTACCCCGACCTTGAGTATTAGAACGTAGAGCTGTTGCGTAACCAAACATTTCAGAGAGTGGCACGTACGCTTTAACAAGCTGTGCGTTATCGCGAGCTTCCATTCCTTCAATACGTCCACGACGGGAAGTTACGTCACCCATGATGTCTCCCATGTATTCCTCTGGAATAACAATTTCAACATACATCATCGGCTCAAGCAGAACTGGATTACATTTGTTCTTCGCTGCTTTTAATGCCATTGAAGCTGCAATCTTAAACGCCATTTCGTTAGAGTCAACATCGTGATAGCTACCATCATATAGTGTTGCCTTCACATCGATTAATGGATATCCAGCTAATACACCAGTTTCAAGTGCTTCTTCGATACCTTGCTCAACAGATGGGATATACTCACGAGGAACAACCCCACCAACAATAGCGTTTTTGAATTCAAATCCAGCACCTTCATCATTCGGCTCAAACTTAATCCAAACGTGTCCGTATTGTCCACGTCCACCAGATTGACGAATGAATTTACCTTCTACTTCCGCAGGTGTACGGAATGTTTCACGGTAAGCAACTTGTGGTGCACCAACGTTAGCCTCTACTTTGAACTCACGTTTCAAACGGTCAACAATAACGTCAAGGTGAAGTTCACCCATTCCCGAGATGATCGTTTGACCAGTTTCCGAGTTTGTTTCCGTCTTGAATGTCGGATCCTCTTCAGCAAGTTTCGCTAGCGCTGTCCCCATCTTATCTTGGTCTGCTTTCGTCTTCGGCTCAATTGCTACCTGGATTACCGGCTCAGGGAATTCCATAGACTCTAAGATAACTGGGTTTTTTTCATCGCAAAGCGTATCCCCAGTTGCAGTGTCTTTTAGTCCAACTGCTGCGGCAATTTCTCCAGCGTAAGCAACAGAAATTTCCTCACGGGAGTTAGCGTGCATCTGAAGGATACGACCAACACGTTCACGTTTGTCTTTCACTGTGTTTTTCACGTAGGAACCGGACTCTAACATCCCAGAGTAAACACGGAAGAATGTCAATTTACCAACGAACGGGTCAGTCATTACTTTAAATGCCAACGCAGCAAATGGTGCATTGTCATCTGATTCACGTGTAACTTCTTCTTCTGATCCTGGAACGATACCTTCGATTGCAGCAACATCTGTTGGAGCTGGAAGGTAGTCAATTACACCATCAAGAAGTAATTGTACACCTTTGTTCTTGAATGCAGAACCACAGAATACCGGGTAGAAATCTACGGATAGAGTAGCTTGACGAATTGCTTTTTTCAATTCATCTTCTGTGATCTCTTCACCTTCAAGATATTTCATCATTAAATCTTCGTCTGTTTCAGCAACAGCTTCGATTAATTCTGCACGAAGCTCTTCAGCCTGGTCTTTTAACTCAGCAGGGATTTCGGTTGCTTCATCGACTGTACCTAAATCATCTTTATAGAAGTGAGCTTCCATTTTGATTAAGTCAATGATTCCATTAAATTCGTCCTCTGCACCAATTGGCATTTGAACTGGATGTGCATTCGCACCTAAACGGTCTACCAACGTTTTAGTTGCATATAAGAAATCAGCACCTGTTTTATCCATTTTGTTAATGAATACCATTCTTGGTACACCATATGTTGTAGCTTGGCGCCATACTTGTTCCGTTTGCGGTTCAACACCAGATTGTGCATCAAGAACCGTCACCGCACCATCAAGAACTCTTAGTGAACGCTCAACTTCAACTGTGAAGTCCACGTGCCCTGGAGTATCAATAATATTGATTCGATGGTTTTTCCATTGAGCTGTTGTAGCAGCGGATGTGATTGTAATTCCACGTTCCTGCTCCTGCTCCATCCAGTCCATTTGTGACGCACCTTCGTGCGTTTCACCAAGTTTGTGAATACGTCCTGTATAGAAAAGAATACGCTCGGTTGTAGTGGTTTTACCAGCATCGATATGTGCCATAATCCCAATATTTCGCGTCTTTTCCAAGGAGAACTCTCTAGCCATGTATTCTTCTCCTTCCTATTAAGTGCTTTTATTAGTTTAATCTTACCAACGATAGTGAGCGAATGCTTTGTTCGCTTCTGCCATCTTATGCATTTCTTCACGGCGTCTAACTGCTGCGCCCGTGTTGTTAGAAGCATCGATTATTTCATTAGCAAGTCTATCTTCCATTGTTTTCTCACCGCGCAGACGGGAGTAATTTACAAGATAACGTAAACCTAAAGCTTGACGACGTTCTGGACGAACTTCAATCGGTACTTGATAGTTAGATCCCCCAACACGACGTGCACGCACTTCAAGTACAGGCATTACATTCTTCATTGCTTGTTCGAAAACTTCCATTGGATCTTGTCCTGTACGCTCTTGAACAAGGTTGAATGCTTTATAAAGTATCTTTTGCGCTTTACCTCTCTTCCCGTCAACCATAATTTGGTTGATGAGGCGAGTAACTAACTTTGAGTTATAAAGTGGATCTGGTAAGACATCGCGCTTAGGTACTGGTCCTTTACGTGGCATATGTCTACCTCCTTTCTTCTCTATCTGATTTCAAGCATTATTAATTTTCTTTCGGTTTTTTCGCACCGTACTTGGAACGTCCTTGCATACGTCCTTCCACACCTGCAGTGTCAAGTGCACCGCGGACTACGTGATAACGTACCCCAGGCAAGTCTTTTACACGTCCACCGCGAAGTAAAACAACGCTGTGTTCTTGTAAGTTGTGACCAATTCCAGGGATGTATGCAGTAACTTCCATATTATTAGATAAACGAACACGTGCATATTTACGTAATGCTGAGTTCGGCTTCTTAGGAGTTAGTGTACCAACACGAGTACATACACCACGTTTTTGCGGGGAGTTTAGTTTTGTGAACTGCTTTTTAAAGCTGTTGTATCCTACGTTAAGTGCAGGAGAGTCATACTTTTTCGGCTTGCTCACACGACCTTTACGAATTAATTGGTTAATTGTAGGCATTTTATATTTTCCTCCTTTCTCTTCATTTATGAATAATTGCAATGTGCTATTTAGAAGTGAGATGTAACACCACACATCCAGGTGGTTCATTCTAAGGTAAAAAAGAATGATTGGTAGAAAATCCACCAAAACTTTTCTTTACTGCTATAGTGAAGCACCAACTTCTTAAACGTTTGCTTCGATCCTCTAAAAATAACAAGTGGAATCGGAAGCACCTTGAATATAGTAACATTGACGCTTTTCAAAGTCAATATTTTCTTTGTAAATTTTCAGGTGCTTCCAGATTTTTTCACTTATTTAGCTTAAACCTTTCGACCGGTTATTGTACAGTTTCTTCCGTCTCTTCGAATTCCTCTAATTCAGGCTGATCTAATCCAGCTTCAATTGTGCGGTATTGTTGCATACCTGTACCTGCCGGAACAAGCTTACCGATAATGACGTTTTCCTTCAGGCCGAGGAGCTCATCACGTTTTCCTTTAATTGCAGCATCTGTAAGAACACGTGTTGTTTCTTGGAAGGATGCGGCAGATAAGAAGGAATCTGTTTCAAGAGAAGCTTTTGTAATCCCCAACAGGACTGGTTTTCCAATCGCAGGATTTCCACCGTTTAGAAGTACTGGTTTGTTAATTTCCCTGAACTGATGTAATTCTAACAAGGCGCCTGGCAGAGCGTCGGTATCTCCTGCGTTAATAACACGGATTTTACGAAGCATTTGACGTACCATTACTTCGACGTGCTTATCGCCAATTTCAACACCTTGCATCCGGTATACCCGTTGCACTTCACGCAATAGGTAATCTTGAACACCTTCGACACCTTTTACGCGTAGTAATTCTTTCGGGTCAACTGAACCCTCTGTCAGTTCTTGACCTGCTTCCACTTGGTCACCTTCTGACACTTTCATTCTGGCGTTATATGGCACAGAATAGGAGCGTTGCTCAACCGGACTTTGGATCACAATTTCGTACTTGTCTTTCGTTTCTTTAATTTCTTGGACAGTACCTGCGATTTCCGTAATTGCGGCTTCCCCTTTTGGATTACGCGCTTCAAATAATTCTTGAATACGCGGTAAACCTTGGGTAATATCATCTCCTGCAACCCCACCAGTGTGGAATGTACGCATCGTTAACTGTGTACCTGGTTCACCGATGGACTGAGCAGCGATAATACCAACCGCTTCTCCAACTTCCACATCCGAACCCGTTGCAAGATTTCGTCCATAACATTTCTGACAAACGCCATGTTTTGTATTACATGTGAACGCAGTACGAATCGTGACTTCTTCGATACCAGCATTAATGATTTCTTTCGCCTGGTCTTCGCTAATCATTTCGTTATGCCCAACAATGACTGTTTTATTTTCCGGATGAACAACATCGTTGAATGCTGTACGTCCTACCAAACGGTCAAATAGTGGTTCAATTACTTCCGATCCATCTTCCAGGGATTTCACGACAAGTCCACGGTCTGTTCCGCAGTCTTCTTCACGGATAATAACATCTTGCGCAACGTCCACGAGACGTCTCGTCAAGTAACCGGAGTCCGCCGTCTTAAGCGCCGTGTCCGCCAGTCCTTTACGAGCACCGTGTGTCGAGATGAAGTATTCAAGAACTGTTAATCCTTCACGGAAGCTAGACTTGATTGGAAGTTCAATAATCTTACCAGACGGGTCAGCCATGAGTCCACGCATACCAGCAAGCTGTGTGAAGTTGGACGCGTTACCTCTCGCTCCAGAATCACTCATCATGTAAATCGGGTTCTGGTTATCGAGGGACTCCATCAGTTTCTCCTGAATGTAATCCTTCGCCTGTGTCCAGATTGCAATAACACGATCATAGCGTTCTTCTTCTGTTACAAGCCCGCGACGGAACTGCTTGAGTACCTTATCGACTTTCTCCTGTGCTTCATCCAGAATCTTCTCTTTACCCGGCAAGACGACGATATCTGAGATACCTACTGTCATACCAGCTTTTGTCGAGTATTTGAAACCTAAGTCCTTCATGCGGTCAAGCATTTTAGATGTTTCAATAATCTTGAAGCGTTTAAAGACTTCAGCGATAATATCGCCAAGGAAACCTTTCTTAAACGGCTTAACAATTTCACTGTTTTTAATTAATTCTGTTACATCTGCTCCCGTTTTTACAAAGAATTTATCTGGTGTTTTTTGCTCCAGATTTGTCCGTGTTGGTTCATTAATATACGGGAAAGAGTCTGGTAGTATTTCATTGAAGATCAGTTTTCCAACGGTTGTAATTAATAGTTGGTTGTTCTGCTCTTCTGTAAATGTCTTGTTATTTAAACTTCCCGCTTGAACAGCGACTCTCGTATGCAGGTGGACATTTCCATTATAGTAAGACATGAGCGCTTCACTCGTGTCTTTGAAAATACTTCCTTCACCGATTGCACCTTCACGTTCTAGTGTTAGGTAATAGTTACCTAAAACCATATCCTGTGAAGGAGTAACGACAGGCTTACCATCCTTAGGGTTAAGGATATTCTGTGCCGCTAGCATGAGAAGGCGCGCTTCCGCCTGAGCTTCAGCGGATAATGGAACGTGAACAGCCATCTGGTCTCCGTCAAAGTCAGCATTATAAGCTGTACATACGAGCGGATGCAAGTGAATTGCGCGACCATCTACGAGTGTTGGCTCAAATGCCTGGATTCCTAAACGGTGCAGGGTAGGTGCACGGTTTAAAAGCACTGGATGTTCCTTAATCACTTCTTCCAGTACATCCCATACATCCGGATGAACCCGTTCAATTTTACGTTTTGCAGATTTAATGTTGTGCGCAAGTCCTCGATCAACCAATTCCTTCATAATGAACGGTTTGAATAGTTCAAGCGCCATTTCTCTTGGTAATCCACATTGATACATTTTTAAATTAGGACCAACTACGATAACCGAACGTCCGGAGTAGTCCACACGTTTTCCGAGCAGGTTTTGACGGAAACGACCTTGCTTCCCTTTCAGCATATGAGAGAGAGATTTTAATGGTCGGTTTCCTGGACCAGTAACCGGTCGACCTCTACGTCCGTTATCAATTAGCGCATCCACCGCTTCTTGAAGCATTCTTTTTTCGTTTTGCACAATAATACCTGGTGCTCCGAGGTCTAGTAATCTTTTCAGACGGTTGTTTCTGTTGATTACACGACGGTATAAGTCGTTCAAGTCGGATGTTGCAAAGCGGCCACCATCAAGTTGTACCATTGGGCGGATTTCTGGAGGAATAACCGGTAGGACGTCTAAAACCATCCAATCCGGTTCATTTCCGGAATGACGAAAAGCTTCCATGACTTCAAGACGCTTGATTGCCCTCGTTCTGCGTTGTCCTTGAGCAGTTTTTAGTTCTTCACGCAATGCTTTTACTTCTTTATCCAAATCAATATCCTGGAGAAGCTTACGAATTGCTTCCGCACCCATTTCAGCCCGAAAGGATTTTCCGTATTTATCATAATACGCCCGATATTCTTTCTCGGATAATAGTTGTTTTTTCTCAAGTGGTGTGTTGCCTGAATCTGTAACAATATAAGCAGCAAAGTAAATGACTTCTTCTAAAGCTCGTGGTGACATATCAAGTACTAATCCCATCCGGCTTGGAATTCCTTTGAAATACCAAATGTGGGATACCGGTGCAGCAAGTTCAATATGCCCCATTCTTTCACGTCGTACTTTTGCTTTTGTCACTTCTACTCCACAGCGATCACATACGACACCTTTGTATCTAACACGCTTGTATTTTCCGCAATGACATTCCCAGTCCTTTTGCGGACCGAAAATTCTTTCACAGAACAGGCCATCTTTTTCCGGTTTCAGCGTTCGATAGTTAATTGTTTCTGGTTTCTTCACTTCACCGAAAGACCACGAACGGATTTTCTCAGGGGAAGCTAAACCAATTTTCATATATTCAAACGTATTTACATCTAGCAAGGGGCAATCCTCCCTTATTTAGTGTGCTGTATTTATATAAGAGAAGGAGAATTGATAGCCCATTATCAATTCTCACTCCTGTTTAATTTTAGATAGTCATAACATCTTAATTTTCTTCAATATCTAAATTGAGTTTGGATGCTGCTTGAACCTCTTCATCTTCCAACTCACGCATATCGATTTCATCTTCTTGGCTGTTCAGCATTTTCACATCAAGTCCTAAACTCTGAAGTTCTTTTATCAATACTTTGAATGATTCAGGAACTCCTGGTTCTGGGACATTATGCCCTTTTACAATCGACTCATATGTTTTCACTCGGCCGACCGTGTCGTCGGATTTAACGGTTAGGATTTCTTGAAGGGTGTATGCAGCACCATATGCTTCAAGAGCCCAAACTTCCATCTCCCCGAAACGCTGACCACCAAATTGTGCTTTACCTCCGAGTGGCTGCTGGGTAACAAGTGAATATGGTCCAGTTGAACGGGCGTGTAGCTTGTCGTCAACCATATGTGCTAGTTTTAGCATATACATAACTCCAACAGATACACGGGTATCAAATGGTTCACCTGTTCTTCCGTCATAAAGGACGGTCTTCGCATCTCGTGCCATCCCAGCTTCTTCCATCGTGGCGTAAACATCTTCTTCTGTTGCCCCGTCAAATACTGGTGATGCAACATGAAGGCCAAGTAGTCTTGCAGCCATTCCAAGATGAAGTTCAAACACTTGTCCGATGTTCATTCTTGATGGCACTCCAAGCGGGTTCAACATAATATCAATCGGTGTTCCGTCTGGCATGAACGGCATATCTTCTTCCGGTAAAATCTTCGAGATAACACCTTTGTTACCGTGACGACCGGCCATTTTATCTCCTTCAGAGATCTTCCGTTTCTGAACGATGTAGACGCGAACGAGCTGGTTCACACCTGGTGATAACTCATCTCCGTCTTCCCTGTTAAAGACTCGAACGTCAAGGATAATTCCTCCGCCTCCATGTGGTACACGTAGGGATGTATCTCTTACTTCACGTGCCTTTTCTCCAAAGATAGCATGAAGTAGACGCTCTTCAGCAGAAAGTTCGGTAACGCCTTTAGGGGTTACTTTACCTACCAGAATATCGCCGTCTTTCACTTCAGCCCCGACTCGGATAATTCCTTCTTCATCAAGGTTCTTCAGTGCCTCTTCCCCGACGTTTGGAATATCTCTTGTAATTTCTTCCGGACCAAGCTTCGTATCCCGAGCTTCTAGTTCAAATTCTTCAATATGAATGGATGTATATACGTCATCTTTTACAAGTCGCTCGCTCATGATGATCGCATCTTCATAGTTATAACCTTCCCAGGTCATGAATCCTACTAATACGTTACGACCAAGTGCAAGTTCTCCAAGTTCCATGGATGGTCCATCTGCAAGGACTTCACCTCTTGTTACGCGGTCTCCCTCTGTAACGATTGGACGTTGGTTATAACACGTTCCTTGGTTTGTACGCTGGAACTTTTCCATTCTGTACGTATCTGTATCGCCTTCTACTTCTTTGCCGTCGACTTCAGAAATGCGGCGAACGACGACCTCTTTTGCTTCAACACGTTCAACAATTCCACCATGGCGGCAAATGACAGCAGCTCCAGAGTCTTTACCGTTCACATACTCCATGCCCGTACCAACAATTGGAGATTCCGGAACAAGTAATGGAACAGCCTGTTTCTGCATGTTCGCTCCCATTAGTGCACGGTTTGAGTCATCATTCTCAAGGAATGGGATACATGCTGTCGCTGCAGAAACAACCTGCTTTGGCGACACATCCATATAATCGATCTTTTCGCGAGATACGACGATGTTATCTTCACGGAAACGAGCAATTACCTCTTCATTGACAAAGCGATTATCCTCATCTAATGGAGCGTTCGCTTGTGCAACAATATAGTTATCCTGCTCATCAGCCGTCAGATAATCGATTTGATCTGTTACTTGACCGGTTTCAGGGTCAACGCGACGATAAGGGGATTCGATAAATCCAAATTTATTCACTTTTGCATAACTCGACAAGGAGTTGATTAGACCAATGTTCGGGCCCTCCGGTGTCTCGATTGGACACATACGACCGTAGTGAGAATAGTGTACGTCACGTACTTCGAATCCTGCTCGTTCACGAGTCAATCCACCTGGTCCAAGCGCAGATAGACGGCGCTTATGCGTTAGCTCCCCTAGTGGGTTCGTTTGGTCCATGAACTGGGATAGCTGTGAACTACCAAAGAACTCTTTAATCGATGCAATGACAGGACGAATGTTAATCAGTTGTTGCGGTGTGACACTTGACGTGTCTTGAATAGACATTCTTTCACGCACTACACGCTCCATACGAGATAAACCAATTCGGAACTGGTTTTGTAAGAGTTCGCCAACCGAGCGCAAACGACGATTTCCTAAATGGTCGATGTCATCTACATCGCCTACGTTATGCAATTGGTTAAAGAAGTAACTGATCGATGCTAGGATGTCTGCCGGTGTAATGTTTTTAATATCTCTATCTACACCGCCGTTTCCAATGATTGTTAACTCCCGTTCACCTTCCGGGTCTGTCGGATCAATAATTCGAATCGATTGCAGTACAATATCTTCATCTAACACACCGTCATGCGGGCTGAAGGTTTTCTCTCCCAGCTTATCTTCTTCTCTTTCAAGAAGCGGGATTAATTTGTCTAATAATTTACGCTCTAGACGATCGCCTTTTTCCGCAAGAACTTCTCCAGTTTCCGGGTCAGCAATTGTTTCAGCCAACACTTGGTTGAACAGACGGTTTTTGATGTTTAGTTTTTTATTCATTTTATAACGACCTACATGTGCCAGGTCATAACGCTTTGGATCGAAAAAGCGTGTCACTAAAAGGTTTTTCGCGTTTTCAACTGTTGGCGGCTCACCTGGGCGAAGGCGTTCGTAAATTTCTAGTAATGCTTTTTCAGTTGTTTCTGTATTATCTTTTTCAAGGGTGTTTCTCAAGTACTCATTATCACCGAGCAATTCAAGGATTTCCTGATCTGTACCAAATCCTAATGCACGTAATAACACTGTAATCGGTAATTTCCGAGTCCGGTCAATCCGGACAAAAGCGACGTCTTTTGCATCTGTCTCAAACTCTAGCCAAGCACCACGGTTCGGAATAACAGTGGCTTGCACACCGCGTTTACCGTTCTTATCAAATTTGTCACTGAAATACACACTTGGGGAACGTACAAGCTGTGAGACGATAACACGCTCAGCTCCGTTAATGATGAACGTTCCTGTCTCAGTCATCAATGGGAAGTCGCCCATGAACACTTCTTGTTCCTTCACTTCTCCGGTTTCATTGTTTAATAAACGAACCCGTACTCGAAGCGGGGCATTATAGGTCACATCTCTTTCCTTTGATTCGTCTACAGGATAGTTAGGCTCACCTAGACTATAATCTACAAATTCCAATGAAAGGTTTCCGGTGAAATCTTCAATCGGTGAAATATCTCTGAACATTTCCCGCAACCCTTCTTCCATGAACCATTCATAAGAAGCGGTTTGAATTTCGATTAAATTTGGCAGCTCTAACACTTCACTGATACGTGCATAGCTTCTACGCTGGCGATGCTTGCCATATTGAACTAGTTGTCCTGTCAACTGCTTCACCCCTTAAAATCTTATGTTTTCGCAGATAATCTTCTACGGATTTTTCATAAAATAAAACTTCATTACAGTGGAAGTTTTTGCTCTTCTTCCACTGAATGTTAGTTGAATTAATCATGGTGTCAGCTACCGTATCCTCCGCTTAAAAAGATTTGATAATCTCCCCACTTTGCAGCGAGGGGTTACGGACGATCGCACCTTGAAATAAATAAAACGAGAATGGAAACATAAACCAATTTCGTTTTATTGCATATGCACTTCTTCTATATGTTTACACCTACATTTAGCACTGTATTTTTCTAAGAAAATAAAATACAGTTGTACAACTCGTTTAAATTTTGGTAAACTATATGAAGAAATATTAATCAAGCTCTCTAGAATACTTCATCCATTGTCTCCGTCCACAGATAAAATATACGTTTACAGTCATATAATCCACGTTCGGACTTGACAAATGGAGCCAATCTTAGCATTATAGTATGTTACCATAATGAAGCCGGCAGGTCAAACTTTAAATGCCCTTAGAATATAATAACCTTTTTTTCTATCAACGACTTCTACGTTTCCAAATAGTTCGTTGATTTTTTTCTGTGCAGATGGTGCACCTTGTTTCTTTTGGATGACTACCCATAATTCACCGTTTTTTACTAAAGCTCTTTCAGCTCCCGCAAACATTCCATGGACGACATCCTTGCCCGCGCGAATTGGCGGGTTCGTGATCACCGCAGCAAATGTTCTTTCTTTCAGTCCCGAAAACCGGTCACTGTTTACAACTTCCACATTCGTTAAATTGTTTTCTTCCGCATTTTCTGCCGCTAACCGGATTGCTCTTTCATTCACATCGGCGAGTACTATATTTCTTTCAGGAAAAGCTCCTGCTAAAGAAATTCCGATCGGTCCATAACCACAACCAAGATCTAATAAGTCTCCTCGAACGGATGGCTCGTTAAAGCTCTCAATCAGCAAACGTGAACCAAAATCAATTCCGTTTTTAGAGAAAACATTCGTATCACTTGTGAAAGTATACATTTGATTGCGTAATTCAGCTTTCCAGGTTTTTGGTGAACTGTCTGTATGGGGCTTTTTTGAATAGTAATGCTCAGTCATTCGGAACACCACGCTTCTAAATTATCATTATTGTGCGTAAGGTAAGGTTTTCGGCCAGCACCTTAGAAGTGATTGTAATGGAATAGATATATGAAGAAAAAATGTTATGAACAAGAGCCCGTCGACATGAACGACGAGCTCTTTATTAGAATAAACTTATTTAACTTCTACTTCAGCGCCAGCTTCTTCAAGCTTACCTTTAACTTCTTCAGCTTCTTCTTTCGCTACGCCTTCTTTGATTGCTTTTGGAGCGTTATCCACAAGGTCTTTCGCATCTTTAAGTCCAAGACCAGTGATTTCACGAACTGCTTTAACAACTTTAATCTTAGAAGCGCCTGCTCCTGTAAGAACAACATCAAATTCTGATTGCTCTTCAGCAGCTCCGCCACCAGCAGCCCCGCCTGCAACTGCAACTGGAGCAGCAGCAGTTACGCCAAACTCTTCCTCAATAGCTTTTACTAAGTCGTTTAATTCTAAAACGGACATTTCTTTAATCGCACTAATCATTTCTTCTTTAGTCATGATTTAAATCCTCCTAATTAATTGTAATTTTTATACGTTCTGGCATTATGCGCCTTGTTCTTCCTCTTCTTTATCAGCAACAGACTTAACTGCATAAGCAAGGTTGCGGATTGGTGCTTGTAGCACGCTGAGTAACATAGAAACCATACCTTCGTAGTTCGGTAGGTCAGCAAGTTCTTTAATCTGTTCTAAAGTAACTACTTCCCCTTCGATAACGCCACCTTTGATTTCGAGCTCTTCATTCTCCTTAGCGAAGTTGTTAAGGATACGAGCCGGTGCTACGACATCATCTTTACCGAATGCAATTGCGTTCGGTCCAGTAAGTACATCATTTAGACCATCTAATTCCGCAGTTTCCACCGCACGACGAGTCATCGTGTTTTTATAAACGTGGAATTCTATACCTTCTTCACGTAGTTGTTTACGTAATTCAGTAACTTGCGCAACGTCAAGTCCGCGATAGTCAACTACAACAGACGATTGACTTTCTTTGAACTTATCTGCAATTTCTTGTACAATCTGTTTCTTTTGTTCCAATACGTTAGACATTGTTCCACCTCCTAATTACTTATACCATACCGTTCTTCTAGCATTTGCCGTATCAAGTCTATAAAAAAAGCTCTCAGTTAGACATGAGAGCTTTATATCACTACCCAAATAAACGTACTTGGATCGATATTTATAAAACACCTCGGCGGGAAATTAAGCGATAAATCGCACCTGCTGTCTACGGTATAACGTATTCTTTTTAACGTAATCAGTATATCAAACGACTTGATTCAAGTCAATGTTTTTTTATTTGTATGGAGAAACGTCAACTTTAACGCCAGGTCCCATTGTTGAAGCAACAGATACGTTCTTCATGTATTCACCTTTTGCAGATTGAGGTTTCACTTTAACAATCTGGTCAATGATTGCTTCCAAGTTCTCAACTAACTTGTTGTCCTCGAAAGAAACTTTACCGACCGGAACATGAACGTTAGACTGCTTATCAACACGATATTCCACTTGACCAGCTTTAATATCATTGACTGCTTTTTCCACTTCAAATGTTACTGTTCCAGTTTTCGGGTTAGGCATTAGACCACGAGGTCCAAGCACTCTACCAAGTTTACCTACCTCAGCCATCATGTCTGGAGTCGCAACAATTACATCAAAATCAAACCAACCACCGTTGATTTTCTCGATGAATTCTGCTTCACCTACATAGTCAGCTCCTGCAGCTTCTGCTTCTTTTGCTTTTTCACCTTTTGCGAAAACAAGAACGCGTTGTGTTTTACCAGTTCCATGTGGTAGAACCATTGCTCCGCGGATTTGTTGGTCCGCTTTCTTTGGATCTACTCCCAAACGGAATGCCACTTCCACTGTCTCGTCAAAATTCGCTTTTGCAGTTTGCTTAACAAGGGAAATAGCTTCATTGATTTCGTATGTTTTTGAACGATCAATTAGCTTTTCTGCTTCTTGATACTTTTTACCTCTTTTTGCCATTATATATCCTCCTCTATTGTGGTATTAGCGGTTATACCTCCCACGTATAAAAGCCATAGAGAACTTCCTTCCGACCTTCTGTCAGCAAAGTCCTTCACTTTGTCTTTCACGCACAAAGTTTCGATCCGTCTAGCTTCAGCGACTAAGGACTGATAGACTGCACACTCCTTCAATCAATAAAGAAGACTTGCCGAACAGTCTTTGTGAGACTTAGTCGCCCAAGTTTCCTTCATCTTATTCGGATAGGGGATGTTCGCACGCTCACGTATGTGACAACGCCGAACCACTCACTCTCCTGCGAGCGCAGCCTGTACGCCCCTAAACAGCCGCTTACACTTTTGTGAAATAGCTGTGATTTCACAGGGAGACCACAGCTAACTAAGTTCCGAAATTAGTCTTCGATTGTAATACCCATGCTTCGGGCAGTACCTTCAACCATACGCATAGCAGCTTCAACATCCGCTGCGTTCAAGTCTTGCATTTTTGTTTCTGCGATTTCTTTTACTTCATCACGCTTAACTGTAGCCACTTTTGTTTTGTTTGGCTCACCAGATCCAGCGTTAATTCCTGCCGCTTTCATAAGCAGAACTGCTGCCGGTGGAGTTTTCGTAACAAATGTAAATGAACGGTCTTCAAACACCGTAATTTCTACAGGGATAATTAAACCTGCCTGTTCTTGTGTACGTGCATTGAACTCTTTACAGAATCCCATGATATTAATACCCGCTTGACCAAGTGCTGGTCCAACCGGTGGTGCTGGAGTAGCTTTACCAGCTGGGATTTGTAATTTCACTAATTTGATTACTTTATTAGCCACGAGACACACCTCCTTAAAGTCCGTGATGTGGTATTAGGGTTTTCCCCTCCCACTCTTACTCAAGCACTTCAACATTGAAGTACATAAATAACATAGAAATTCTACCATGTATATTATAAAATTGCAAGGGACAGTTTTATTTTCTTTTAAAAAGCCTAAAACACCGAACTACCTACCGTCCTAGAAGGCAAAGTTCGTATGTTGCTGCGACAATTGGGCGTTCTAGTATAAACGCCCTTCGGTGGTGGGTCGAGTAACCGCAGCCCCAACCGTCGCGATATGAATCGCAAAACTTACTGTAAAGGCATTTCCGCCTTTGTTCTATAATTTCTCAACCTGTGTGAAGTCTAGTTCGATTGGTGTTTCTCTACCAAACATATTGACTAGAACTTTTAGTTTTTGTTTATCCAGGTCAATATTTTCAATTGTCCCTTCAAAGTCCGCGAACGGCCCTTCTTTTACCTTGACATTCTCTTTCAAGGCAAAGTCAACCTGTACTTCAGATACTTGGACGCCCATTCTTTTCAGCACGGCATCCACTTCATCTGGCAGTAGCGGGGTTGGTTTTGTCCCGTGACCACTCGAGCCGACAAATCCGGTTACACCTGGTGTATTCCGTACAACATACCAAGAGTCGTCCGTCATCACCATTTCCGTGAGAACATAACCAGGGAATGATTTCTTTTTAACTACTTTCTTTTTTCCATTTTTGATTTCTGTTTCTTCATCTTCAGGTACGACGACGCGGAATATTTTATCTTGCATCCCCATCGTTTCCACTCGTTTTTCAAGGTTGATCTTTACTTTATTCTCATAACCAGAGTACGTATGCACAACATACCAATTTTTCTCCATTTAATCAGGACAGTCTGCCCTTTCCCTCCCTTAGGTAATATGATTGGGGTACGCCCGTTTTATCCCAACATGAAAAACCCGACTGGTTGCGGGTTTTCTTTTGAATGTATATTTACTTTCATTATAGCATAGTTAACGGATTATTATTCAAAGAAGTTCTAAAAGCTGTGAAATTCCGAAGTCAACAATGAAAAAGAAGATGGCGATCAAAATAACAGTCGTTAATACAATTACGGTATAACTTCTTAGTTCCTTGCCAGTTGGCCAGCTTACCTTTTTCATTTCCCTTGAAACATTCTTTAAGAATTTAAACATTCTTTGTACCCCCCAAGCTCCACCTCATGCGCTACTTTGTCTCTTGATGTAATGTATGTTCCCCACAGTGCTTGCAAAACTTCTTCATTTCTAATCTGGTAGATGTTGTGGATACATTTTTGTTTGTTGAATAATTTCTACTTGAACAAACAGCACATGCTAAAGTTATCTTCTTACTCATCTTATCATCCCACTAACAGGGTATTTTTTCAACTAATAATGTAGCACGTTTCCTATCTCTCTGTCAACGGCTCTTTCTATCAGCTCTTTATTTCGTTTTGTTTAATCAGTTGCTCCAGCTTCTTTTTCACTCGTTGCAGGGCGTTATCTACCGACTTGAGATGACGTCCTAAACTCGTAGATATCTCCTGATAGGAACACCCATCAAGATAGAGATGAAGGACTTGCTTTTCAAACCCGCTTAATAATTCTGAAAGTTTTAGCTCCATGTCTACTAGTTTCTCTTGATTCACCAATAATTCTTCAGGATCCACAGATCTAGAACCTGCAATTACATCGATTAGTGTTCGATCTGATTCTTCATCAAAAATAGGCTTGTCCAATGAAACGTAGGAGTTTAGCGGGGTATGCTTTTGCCTTGTGGCAGTTTTGATTGCGGTAATTATTTGCCTGGTGATACATAACTCCGCAAAGGCCTTGAAAGAGGAAAGCTTCTCTTTATCATAGTCACGAATTGCTTTGTAAAGACCTATCATTCCTTCCTGAACGATATCTTCACGATCTGCTCCAATCAAGAAGTATGTCCGTGCCTTACCTTGGACAAAGTTGCGGTATTTGTTGATTAGAAAATCTAGCGCATGTTTATCTTCTTGATGAACTAAATGAATAAGTTTTTCATCATCAAGCATGTGTAAGCCTGAATACTCTATGTCCAATTGCTTGACTTCCACCAAGAATTACCCCCGTTCACATATGATAAGCTAGCTGTAAACGTTATTATATACAGGAGTCATGGTTTCGTCAATATAGCAAGAGCTTTTTTAGTATAAAAAGGAGAAAAGAATCTATTTTCTCAATTTTCTCCCCTTCTCATTTTTTCAAAACGCTCCAGAATCTCTTGATCGAGGATAATCTTTGTTTGTGGCTGCTTCTTCTCTTGCTCCTTCAAGCGTTCATCGATTTCATTCTCCATATCGCGAAGGTCAGCTTTTAGCTCGCGGGCCGAGATACGTAATGCCCCTTGAGCGAAAATCGTTCGCTGTTCCGTATAGTCGTTGGTTGCTACATAAACTTGTGTTTCTACATTTTTTAATTTCTTGATTAACCGTTCAATCCGTTCGTCCGCTGTTTCATTTTCTTTTGTGTAAATAACTTCTATTTTAAATTGCTTCAGCTTGCTCTCCCGTCCCGGGGCCTCGTGGGCATCAAACACAACAATGACCCTCATCCCGGTAAAAGCCTGATACTCAGCCATCCGTTCTATAAGGAGGTCCCGTGCCGCCGCCATATCTTTATCGCGTAGATGTTGCAGTTCCTCCCAATCCCCGATGATATTGTACCCGTCTACTAATAATATATTCATCAGCTCTCACCTAGTGGGTTTCGCTTTCTGTAAATCTCATATAATAATAAGCTGCAGGCAACGGAAGCGTTTAAGGAGGAAACTTCACCAGACATCGGAATACGCACTGTCCAATCACATTTCTTTCGCACGAGTCGTGAAATGCCTTTTCCTTCATTGCCAATAACAACTGCAATTGGCATGGTTCCGTCTAGTCTGCGGTAATCTTCGGTTGCTTCCCCTTCTGTGCCAACGACCCAAACGTGCCTCTCTTTCAGCTCATCGATTGTATCCGCAATATTCGTTACCCGGACGACCGGAATATGTTCGATTGCTCCTGCTGCCGTCTTCGCAACAGTTGCTGTTAAACCAACAGAGCGGCGTTTCGGAATAATTACACCGTGGACACCTGTAGCGTCCGCCGTTCGTAAAATAGAACCTAAATTATGCGGGTCTTCCAGCTCGTCCAAGATAATAAAAAAGGGATCTTCTCCTCTTTGTTCTGCTCGCACGAAAAGGTCTTCCAAGTTTCCGTAATCATAAGAAGCAACATATGCAACTATTCCTTGATGATTTCCATTAGAGATACTATCGAGTTTCGCTTTTGGAACGTGCTGAACGATTGTTCCAGCCTCTTTCGCAAGCTGCTTTATTTTCTTTACGGTATTGGGATTCAAATGCTCGGCAACAAACACTTTATTTACCGAACGCCCCGAGGAAAGTGCCTCGAGGACGGGGTTTTTACCTATGATTATTTCATCACTCATTGTTGTTCTTCCTCTCCTCTATTGTTGTTGTAATGAATGTTACAGCAGCTTGCATCAATTCATACAGTCTGTCTTCATTTTGGTCGATATAATGATAGCCTAACAACGCTTCAAAACCTGTACTATGGCGATACGTCTGAACACTGCTATTCTTAGGAATGGAGCCGGACTTTGCATTTCTCCCTCTGGCGACAATGCGCTCTTCTTCCGGAGAAAGCATTCCGGTTTCCAACCAATTAAACAATACGGCGGCCTGCCCCTTGGCTGACACGAAATTTACAGCCTTCTGATGTAATTGATGGGGCTTGACCTGACCCGTTTTAAGTAAATGTTCCCTGACATACACTTCATAAACAGCATCACCTATATAAGCAAGTGCTAAACTATTCATTTGTTTTGCTTCAAGTGTCATGCTTAGCCTCTTTTCCAGCGGACTCCTTGCGCGGTATCTTCTAAAATAATTGATCTATCTTTTAGAAGGTCCCGTATTTCATCTGCACGTTGATAATCTTTATTTTTCCTTGCTTCATTCCGCTCTTCAATCAGCGTTTCAATCTCTTCGTCCAAGAGTTCCTGCTCCTCCTCCAGATCAATACCGAGAATTCCAAGCAGGGTGACAATCGTTTCCTGGAAAGCTTCGAGTACGGACGTGTGAGTCTGCTCTTGGTCGAGATAAATATTCGCTTCTTTTGCAAGATCGAACAATACGGAAATCGCATTGGCTGTATTGAAATCATCATCCATTTCCTTTTCAAAATCAAGGGTGAACTGCTTGATTTTCTTGAGCCACTCTTCCTGGTTATCGACAAGATTCATGCTTGTTTGCTTCCGATGTTCCAAATTATGATAAGCCGTTTTAATTCGTTCTAAACTGTTTTTTGCACTACCCAATAATTCTTCCGTGAAATTAATCGGGTTGCGGTAGTGAACACTCAACATAAAGAAGCGCAACGCTTCAGGGTCATGTTTCTTAATTAAGTCTTTCGTCAAAACAAAATTTCCGAGTGACTTCGACATCTTTTCATTATCGATATTGATATAACCATTATGCATCCAGTAATTCGCAAAAGGTTTATCATTCATCGATTCCGATTGAGCAATTTCATTTTCATGATGCGGGAAAGTTAAGTCCTGACCACCTGCGTGGATATCAATCGTTTCACCGAGATATTTCTTCGCCATAGCCGAGCATTCGATATGCCAGCCTGGTCTTCCTACTCCCCAAGGAGAGTCCCATGCAACTTCTCCATCCTTCGCTTGTTTCCAAAGCGCGAAGTCAAGTGGATCTTCCTTCTTTTCCCCAACTTGAATTCTTGCCCCTACTCGTAGCTCATCAATTGACTGATGGGAAAGCTTTCCGTATCCTTCAAAGGAACGCGGTTTGAAATACACATCGCCTTCCACTTCGTAAGCATAGCCTTTATCAACCAAACCTTCGATAAAGGCAATAATATCATCCATTGTTTCTGTTACACGCGGGTGATGTGTCGCTTTTTTAACTCCTAATGCCTGCACGTCGGCTAAATATGCATCGATAAACCGGTCGGCAAGTGTCCGAACATCCTCGCCGCTCTCCTCAGCCGCTTGAATGATCTTATCATCGACATCGGTAAAATTTAGTACATAATCAACTTCATAACCTTTATATTCAAAATAGCGTCGTACCGTATCAAACACAATCGCAGGGCGGGCATTCCCGATATGAATATAGTTATAAACGGTTGGACCACAAACATACATCTTAAGTTTCCCTGGTTCTATTGGTTTAAAGTCTTCTTTCTCTCGAGTTAACGTATTAAATAATTTAATCGACATGTTGGAAATGACTCCCCTTCTTCAGCTTTTCAATCTCTGCTTGTAGTGTATCGATTTCTTGTTGCATCTGTTCAATCCGATCAGCAACCGGGTCCGGCAATTTATGATGTTCCAAGTCTTTTACGCGTACACCGTCTTGGATGACCACTTTACCAGGAATTCCGACTACTGTGGAGTTGGCAGGAACATCTTTTAAAACGACGGAACCGCCACCAATTTTTGCATTTTCTCCAATCGTGATATCCCCAAGAACCTTTGCCCCCGTCGATATGAGGGCATTATCCTTTACCGTCGGATGGCGCTTTCCTTTTTCTTTACCAGTCCCCCCAAGAGTAACTCCTTGGTAAATCGTTACGTTATTAGCGATTTCACAAGTCTCGCCAATTACTACTCCCATTCCATGGTCAATGAATAGGCGTCTACCAATCTTTGCCCCCGGATGAATTTCGATTCCAGTCAGGAATCTGCTGATTTGTGAAATGGCACGGGCCAGGAAGAACAGTCGCCGATTATAAAACGCATGGGCAACCCGGTGAAACCATATTGCATGGAGTCCGGAATAGGTTAAAAAAATTTCAAAATAAGTTCGTGCAGCGGGATCTTGGTCAAAGACAACATCCATATCTTCTTTCATCCGCTGAAATATACCCATTGTCAAACCACCCTTCGTTATAGAATAAGAGCATTTTACATGACTTGCTTAAACCCTAGTTAGTGAATTGAATTAATCAACATAAAAAAAGCGTCTCTGCATTAGACAGAGACGCTTAAGCGCGGTTCCACTCTGTTTGAAGGAATTGCTTCCTTCCAACTTAGGCTCTTGGTAACGGTAGAGTTCCGCTATTATGTACTTTATTTCCATAATAGACTCAGAGGGGCACTTCGGAAGTTTCGTTTAAAATCACTCGCAGCCAAGGTGATTCTCTCTGGATAAACGAAGAAATTCCTACTTTTCCTCTTCAACGCTCCAATATTTACTATTACTATATTACAGTTTTCCAATTTTGTGAACCGGAAAGCTCTGCAATCAATTTGCTGTTATTTCCTCGAGGACTTTGTCTAGACGGATCATGACAACTTCTTTACCAAGTAGTGCGATTGCTTGTGGAAGTTCTGGACCATGGGTTTGGCCAGTCGTTGCGACACGAATCGGCATGAATAATTTTTTCCCTTTATAACCAGTTTCTTTCTGTGTTGCCTTCGTCTGGGCTTTAATCTCGTCAGCCGTAAAGGATTCGAGTGTGTCCAACTTATTTTTGAAGCTTTGAAGAACTTCTGGGACTTGTTCTTCTTCAAGAACTTTAATTGCATCTTCGTTATAATTAATTTCCTCTGTGAAGAACAACTCAGTCAATTCGACAATTTCCTCACCATAACCCAATTGTTCCTGATAAAGTGCAATCACATTCTCCGCCCACTTGCGCTTTTCTTCATCCATATTTTCCGGTAATTTTCCAGCAGCAATTAAATGCGGCATGGCAAGGTCGATTACTTTTTCAAGATCGACATTCTTAATGTATTCTCCGTTCATCCACTTCAACTTTTGCTGGTCAAAAATTGCAGGAGAAGTCGATAATCTATCCGGATCAAAGATATCAATTAACGTGTCCTTATCGAAAATCTCTTCTTCGCCAACAGGAGACCATCCAAGCAAACTAATAAAGTTGAACATCGCTTCCGGCAGATAACCAAGATTATGATATTGCTCTATGAACTGTAGTATATGTTCATCCCGCTTACTTAACTTCTTCCGGTTCTCATTTAAGATCAGCGTTATATGACCGTACGTTGGAGCAGTCCATCCGAAAGCATTAAAAATCATCATTTGCTTCGGTGTATTAGAAATATGCTCTTCTCCACGGAGCACATGAGTGATTTTCATTAAATGATCATCTATCGCAACGGCAAAGTTATAGGTTGGAATACCGTTCTTTTTCACGATTACCCAATCACCAAAATCACTAGATTCAAATGTGATATTGCCACGTACAAGATCATGGAATGTATAAGTTTCATTTTCAGGGACACGGAAACGAATACTCGGAAGTCTGCCTTCCGCTTCAAATGCTGCAATTTGCTCGTCCGTCAGGTTGCGATGAGCACCAGAATACTTCGGCACCTGGCCTTTCGCTCTCTGCTCCTCCCGCTCTTGTTCTAACTCTTCTTCCGTCATATAGCATTTATATGCAAGGCCACGCTCCAAGAGCTCGTCTACATATTTTTCGTATAAATCAAGACGCTCGGTCTGACGGTATGGGCCGTACTCTCCGCCAATATCCGGTCCTTCATCCCACTCGATACCTAACCATTTCAAATAGCGGAGCTGGCTCTCTTCGCCCCCTTCCACATTTCGCTTCTCGTCAGTATCTTCCGTTCGAATAATAAATTTCCCGTTATAATGTTTTGTGAACAGATAGTTAAACAATGCTGTTCTTGCATTACCAATATGCAAATGACCTGTAGGGCTTGGTGCATAGCGTACCCGAACCTCATTCGTCATGATGTTTCCCCTCTCTTTTTAAAAAATATGTACCGTAACATGAGTGATATAGTAAACCTCACTCAAATGGGGGCGTCTTTCACTCCCATTGAAAGATAGTTGAACAGAATAACGTATTTACGGACTTTCCCCCTTATCTTCCTCTTAATTAGATACTCATGTTTAGAGGGATTCCAGACCGTGAATGCTTGAAAAGTGATAACAATATACATGTTATCACTTTTCAAGTATTATCCTTAATAAGTTATACCGTTTTTACAGTGCTTTTTCAAGTGTTTTTGGTTTTGCAAAGATCATTCTACCTGCGGAAGTCTGCAGGACACTTGTAATGATGACTTCAATTGTTTTCCCAATATAGTCACGGCCTTCTTCTACAACAATCATCGTTCCATCATCCAAATAAGCAATCCCCTGTCGCTGTTCTTTCCCGTCCTTGATTACTTGGACGACCAGTTCTTCTCCCGGAAGGACGACAGGTTTTACTGCATTTGCAAGATCATTAATATTGAGCACAGGAACACGCTGCAGATCACACACTTTATTCAAGTTGAAATCATTCGTTACAACAATTCCATCCGTCACTTTAGCAAGTTTGATTAATTTACTGTCCACTTCAGCTATCTCTTCAAAATCACCTTCATAGATTTCTACTTTAATCGGTAATTCCTTTTGAATACGATTCAGCACATCGAGTCCACGCCGGCCTCGATTGCGTTTCAATGCATCCGACGAATCAGCAATATGCTGCAGCTCTCCTAATACAAATTGAGGAATCACTAATGTCCCTTCCAGAAACCCTGTACTGCAAATATCGGCAATCCTGCCATCTATTATAACACTTGTATCGAGTATTTTCGGTTTCGGCACCTCATCTTTTTGCTCCGCGTCACCTTCATCAGTAGTTTCTTTCAATTTATCCTTTTTCCCTGTCCGCAATAAACTGGAGAATTCCTCCCGCCGGCGAAAACCGACACGGAAACCTAAATAACCAAGGATAATCGTGATGAAAATCGGCAGTACCTGGGAGACTACTTGGATATTGATATCCTGGAGCGGCATCGTACCGAGATAAGATATGACGAGTCCGACAATCATTCCTAAGCTACCAAATAGTAAATCCATTGCCGGCAGCTTAATCAGGGTATCTTCTATCCATTTAAAAAAGTTTACTACATGATCCACAATAACATAGGAGAGTAAAAATAAAATAATTGCACCTAAGGCCATGCCTAAATATGGGTTTTTCAGCAAGTTCATATCTATATTCAATAAATCAATAATCATGGGGATGTATAGAAAACCAATCGTTCCCCCAAGAACAATAAAAAAGATACGAACAACCTTCTTCAACATTTTCTCACCTCCTTAAGTTTATTATTACCTTTATTTTTCATTTATAACCCTACGGATAGGAGAGATAAGCTCATTTCTTCACTAAAAACGATAAAATCACCTTGCAAGTCCAATTTCTAATGCTTCCTGAATGGTGGAAACACCAACTACTTGAATATCCTTCGGTACCGTCCAACCATCCAAATTATGTTGTGGACAAATAACGCGCTCGAAGCCGAGTTTAGCCGCTTCTTGTACACGTTGTTCAATCCGGGACACCCTCCTAATTTCTCCAGTCAGCCCAACTTCGCCGATAAAAATATCCTTTGGTTCTGTCGGCTGGTCTCGGAAGCTTGATGCTATACTAATCGCAATCGCTAAATCAATTGCAGGCTCATCCAACTTCACTCCACCGGCTACTTTTAAATAAGCATCCTGGTTCTGCAGCATGAAGCCGACCCTTTTTTCCAATACAGCCATGAGCAGCGGAACACGGTTCGAATCGATCCCGGTTGCCATTCTACGTGGATTTCCAAAGCTGGAAGGTGATATTAAAGCTTGAATTTCTACTAAAATAGGACGCGTCCCTTCCATCGATGCAACGACAGTAGAACCTGCTGTTCCTGCCTTTCGCTCTTCCAAGAAAATTTCCGAAGCGTTCAAGACTTCACGTAACCCTTCTTCACGCATTTCAAAAATTCCCATCTCATGTGTACTGCCGAACCGGTTTTTCACACTCCGTAAAATCCGGTAAGTATGATGTCGTTCCCCTTCAAAATACAAAACTGTATCTACCATATGTTCCAACAATCTTGGCCCAGCAATAGCGCCTTCCTTCGTAACATGCCCCACAATAAAAACAGATATATGATTAGATTTAGCAATCCGCATAAGTTCCCCGGTGCTCTCCCGTACTTGGGAAACGCTTCCTGGTGCACTCGTTACTTCTTCTCTGTAGATCGTTTGAATCGAATCAACGATGACAAGTTCTGGTTTCAGCTTTTCAATCTGTTGACCAATATCGTATAAATTGGTTTCACTTAATACGTATAATTCCGCTTCTTGGACACCTAGACGATCTGCTCGAAGTTTCGTTTGTCTCGTTGATTCTTCTCCTGATATATAGAGGACACGCATTTTTTTCTTAGCGATCTGGGCTGATATTTGCAACAGCAATGTCGATTTCCCAATCCCTGGATCCCCACCGATCAATACGAGTGAACCAGGAACAATCCCACCGCCTAGTACACGGTTGAATTCTCGCATTTCGGTTGTAATTCGTGGTTCTTTCTGTGATTCAAGTTGTGTAATCGGTTCTGGTTTACTGACCGTCCGCTTACCGGTCGTGACATGCCTGCCGCCGCTAGCTCCAGCCTGGACTTCTTCAACCATCGTATTCCAGTTACCACAGCCCGGGCATTTCCCCATCCATTTCGGAGATTCATAGCCGCAGTCTTGGCAGACAAACGTATTCTTGCGTTTAGCCAAACTCATTCGGTCCCTTCTTCTATTGTATACGAATATTGATTCTCATAGGTTACATAATAGTTTCAATTTCACAACTATCTTCCTAAATTATGCCACATTCGGTGATAAATGCATGTTACTAACTCCCTTGAAGGTCCAGAGCTCATGCTGCCCCCTTACACCTTCGCTTCCCGCAAGCGGCTGATATGCCTCTCTTCCTGCAGGAGTCTTCGGTGTAATGGGGATCTCCTGGAAGTACGTTTAAAATTGATTTTGTATCTACTTATTTACCTAGTAGTTTCTTATATTGTAAAAAAATATAATTAAGTGCGCTTTGAACTGCGGAACTCGGGTTCGAGTGTAGTAAAAGCTAGAAGAGGTGGCTCTTCTAGCTTTTCTATGATAGTCGTGCTGTTTTATTTTAGTATGATGAATTCGCCCTTATTATTTAGTCCGATTTTCACGGTCTTGCCTTTTTCGACTGTTCCTTTCAGTAATTCTTCTGATAACATATTTTCAATATTTTGCTGAATGGAGCGTCTTAATGGTCTTGCTCCGTATTCCGGATCGAATCCTTCGTTAGCAATTTTCTCGATTGCTTTATCTGTCATTGATAGTTCAATTTCTTGTTGTTGCAATCGTTCTTTTAACTCTTCCAGCATGAGTACAACAATATCTTTCATATGTTTCTTCTCTAAGGAATGGAAGACAATTGTCTCGTCAATCCGGTTTAAAAACTCTGGACGGAAGGCTTTCTTCAGCGCATCCATGACCTTCGACTTCATATCAGCATGCTGCTGGCTTTCATCCGCAACATTGAAGCCGACAAATTTATTACGGCGCAGTTCACTTGCACCGACATTTGACGTCATAATGATAACCGTGTTACGAAAATCAACCGTTCTTCCTTTGGAGTCGGTTAAGCGTCCATCTTCCAGAACTTGAAGCAGGATGTTGAACACTTCCGGGTGGGCTTTCTCCACTTCATCTAAAAGAACAACGGAGTAAGGTTTTCTGCGTACTTTTTCCGTTAGCTGTCCGCCTTCTTCATAACCGACATACCCCGGAGGTGATCCGACTAATCTAGCAGTGGAATGCCTCTCCATATACTCCGACATATCCACGCGTATCATCGCATCCTCATCAGCAAACATCACTTCAGCAAGGGCTCTTGCCAGCTCTGTTTTACCGACACCAGTAGGACCCAAGAAGATGAATGAACCGATTGGACGCTTCGGATCTTTCAGTCCTGAGCGAGCTCTGCGTATTGCAGTCGATATAGCTTTCACCGCTTCTTCTTGACCAATAACACGCTCATGGAGTATTTCTTCCATATCAAGAAGACGTTTCGATTCATCCTTCGTAAGCTTAGCTACAGGAACACCAGTCCAAATCGATACGACGCTCGCAATGTCTTCAACAGTTACCTCAGAATCCATTTGACCTTGCTTCTCTTTCCATTCATTTTTCGTCTTCTCGAGTTCTTCCCGGTAACGCTGTTCAGTATCGCGTAAAGATGCTGCTTTTTCAAATTCCTGGCTCTGGACAGCTGCATCTTTTTCCTTCCTTACGTCAGCCAGTTTTTGTTCTAATTCCTTTAAGTTCGGTGGAATCGTGTAGGAACGAAGACGAACTTTTGAACCGGCCTCATCAATTAAGTCAATCGCCTTATCCGGTAAAAAGCGGTCTGTAATATAACGATCAGAAAGGCTCGCACTTGCTTCAATCGCTTCATCCGTAATCGTTACGCGGTGGTGGGCCTCATAGCGGTCACGCAGACCTTTTAAGATGAGAATCGTTTCCTCAACAGATGGCTCATCTACTTGAATTGGCTGGAAACGACGTTCAAGTGCTGCATCTTTTTCAATGTATTTTCGGTATTCATCTAGCGTCGTTGCACCAATACACTGAATTTCTCCACGGGAAAGGGATGGTTTTAAAATATTGGATGCGTCAATTGCACCTTCCGCTCCCCCCGCACCAATTAATGTATGCAATTCATCGATGAAAAGAATAACATTTCCGGCTTGACGAATTTCTTCCATCACTTTTTTTAATCGATCTTCAAATTCCCCACGGTATTTCGTCCCTGCAACGACCGTTCCCATATCAAGCGTCATAACACGCTTATCACGTAACGTTTCCGGTACTTCATTATCGATAATTTGCTGGGCAAGGCCTTCAGCAACAGCTGTTTTACCGACACCCGGCTCTCCAATTAATACAGGATTATTCTTCGTCCGGCGGCTTAACACCTGAATGACACGCTCAATTTCCTTAGAACGACCAATAACCGGATCAATTTTACCTTCTCTTGCACTTACAGTTAAATCTCTTGCAAGGGAATCTAGTGTTGGGGTACTTGCATTCGATTGTTGCCCTGCACGCCCTCTTCTGCCAGCTTGAGACTCATTACTACCAAGTAGCTTCAAAACCTGCTGACGAGCTTTATTTAAGCTTATACCGAGATTGTTGAGGACACGTGCTGCCACACCTTCCCCTTCACGGATAAGACCGAGTAAAATATGTTCCGTTCCTACATAGGAATGACCAAGCTTACGTGCTTCATCTTGTGATAATTCCACAACCTTTTTTGCCCGGGGAGTATAGTGAATTGATTGCATCGGCTGTTTACCGACTCCGATTAATTTCTCCACTTCTTCTTGAATTTTTTCCACTTGTACGCCTAATGATTGCAACGCTTTAGCGGCAATCCCTTCGCCTTCGCGAACAAGCCCGAGCAAAATATGCTCTGTTCCAATGTTATTATGTCCGAGACGAACTGCCTCTTCCTGTGATAGCGCAAGTACCTTTTGCGCCCTTTCTGTAAATCTTCCAAACATCATCTGGCATCCCTCCTATTTCTCTAATTCAAGTCTTTCTCTGATGAGCGAAGCACGAAATACATCGCGCTCCCGTGGTGTCAAGCGTTTATTAGCATAATATTGTAAGAATCCTGGCTGCGTTAAAATCATTAATTCATTTAATATATTTTTAGATATATTTTCAATAATACCCAAGTCTATACCTAAACGCACGTTAGAAATGCATTTAGCAGCTTCCTTTGATTCGATGATTCGGGCGTTCTTCAGTGTTCCGTAAGACCTGAAAATGCGGTCTTCCAGACTGACTCCAAGTTGTTCGGTAATATAGCTCCGGGCAAGTCGTTCTTGCTCAATCAGTTGCTTGACAACACTTGCCAGGTCAAAGATAATGTCCTTCTCTGATTTCCCAAGGGTAATTTGATTAGATATTTGGAATATATTACCTAGAGATTCACTGCCTTCCCCGTATATCCCCCTTACGACTAAACCGAACTGGTTAATCGCGGGAATCATACGGCTCATCTGCTTTGTGATAACAAGGGCCGGCAAGTGCATCATCACGGATGCCCGCATTCCTGTACCCACGTTCGTTGGACAACTCGTTAGATACCCGAAATTCTCATCAAACGCATAATCAATCCGTTCTTCTATCCAATCATCTAGCTCTGAAGCTTGTTTCAGACCATCAGTAAGTTGATATCCGGGTAAATAAAGTTGAATCCTCAAATGATCTTCTTCATTGATCATGATGGAGACCTGCTCATTTTTAGAAATAAGTGCTGCTGACTGCGGATATCTTGCTAGACTAGGACTAATAAGATGCTTCTCTATGAGTATCTGGTTCTCTATTTCCGATAAATCCTTTGTTGATAAAAAGTAAAAATCTGTGTAATCCTGGAAGGAAGATTCATTATATGTCTGTTTCATGAAATCATGAACCTTCTTTAATTCCTCTTCTTTGCCTAGGATGGGATAGGTAACATTAGCGAAATTCCGAGCTAAACGAATCCGGCTGCTCAGCACGATATCACTATCAGCACCCTCCTCTCGCATCCACGGACTAATCGCTTCGTTTAGAAAGTGCTCCAATGTCATCCTTCACTCTCCCCCCTCTTAACTGCTTCATCCGTTTCCAACGCTTTTATTTTATCTCGGAGTACTGCGGCTTCTTCAAAAGCCTCTTGCTCTATTAACTTCTTCATCTGGTTACGGTATTCCTCTAATTTACGTTTTTTTTGTATATTTCCACCTGTTCGCTTTGGTATTTTACCAGCATGTGTTGTATTTCCGGCATGGACCCGTCGTAGTATCGGGCTTAAGCTTTCCGAAAAAGTTTCATAACAGGTTGCACAACCGAATTTGCCCATTTCCTTAAAAGTGGAAAAGGTCAGTTTACAATTCGGGCATTGCAGCTCTTTCGTTTGCTTTGTATCAGCCACGTGGGCTCCAAATGGATACGAATCAAAGTTAAATAATCCAGTAAGTAAATCATGGAGAGAAGAGCCTTGATCTTGAGACTGCATATAACCTTTTTCCTGAGCACAAACTTCGCACACACGGACTTCTTTTTTCTCCCCATTTATTACTCGTTTAAAGTAAACCGTAGCTGGCCGCTTTTGGCACTCTTGACATTCCACACGCATCTTCCCCCTTCTCAACACAATAGAGTTAATTATAGTATTTTAGAGTATTAAGCATCGCCGTTAAAATACGTGCTCGAATTTGATCACGTTCCGGTAGTTGAAATGGTAAAGTCGTCCGCTCAATCGCACTATAGATCAGCTTTTCTTCTCGATTCGTAATGATTTCTTCCTCCCGCAGACGCTCCAGCACATGAATTGCTGCCTGCTGTGAAATACTTGGATTAATCATTTTAATAATGCCATCAATCAATTCCGCCTTGTCTTCATGTTTTACACGAATAATCCGTATATATCCCCCACCACCACGCTTACTCTCTACAATATACCCTTTTTCCGTTGTAAATCTTGTGTTAATCACATAATTAATCTGTGAAGGCACACACTCAAACTGATCCGCAATTTCACTCCGCTTAATTTCAATTGCATTTTTTCCTGTGGAATGTAGTACTTTTTTTAGATATGCTTCAATAATATCTGAAATATTGCTCATTGCTAAGAATTCCCCTCTCCTTACATATCACTCATTTCTAGCTATGCCGGAACAAAAGGAATGACATTGACTTTGACTATCTTTGACTATAAATTAATTATACGCCAAAATGTAACCGTTGAAAAGTAATAACCAATATTCTATTCTAGACACTTTTCATGAAAATAAACGGAGAGAAGAGGAAATTTGAGTTTAAAATAATAAAGGGCCAGTTAAAATGGAAAAGTCTCTCCCTTGTTTAACTTTACCGCTTAACTTATACGGCATCACTTTTCCAATTGACTAATATTATTTACTCCTTCTAATTCTGATATTTCTTCAAATAATGCAAGTAACTGGGTACCTTCCATATTTCTCATCTTAAAATAAATTTTTCGGAGATCCCTTTCCATTTTCTCCACTTCCACTGCAATAATATTCACATCATAAGCTTCTGCTACTTCAACAAGCTGGTGAACTTTTATATTGCGCTCTACAACCATTTCAATTCTTGTGTACTTCCGCTGGGAAGGAAGCAATCTTTCAAGGTTATTCAACACAACTAAACTAATTAAAATGATCAGCGTAGCAACAATGGCTGGACCATACATTCCCGCGCCTACAACCAGCCCAATACCTGCCACAGCCCATATGGATGCCGCCGTAGTAAGCCCTCGAATCGTTCCTCCATATACTATAATCGTCCCCGCTCCAAGAAACCCTATCCCGCTAATCACATAAGAAGGGATACGGGCCGGATCAAAGCGTACATTATCATAGTGCTCCAGAAATTCAAGAAAACCAAATATTGATAAAAGCATCATCAGGCTTGCACCGACACCCACTAATATATGAGTCCGAAATCCTGCAGAGTGATTATTCCACTCCCGTTCAAAGCCAATTATTCCGGATAATACTAAAGCAACGAGTAACCTTGTTACGATAACATAAAAATGCTCCCCTATTATATTCTGTAAAAATACTTCCATCTATCGTATCCTCTTTTCTATATATTATCCTTAGTCAATTATATGAAACACCTTTCCCAAATAACAACTAGAATTAAACGTTAGTTATAATTTATATTACGACCTGTTAGGTTGCTCGCACGCACTCAGTCACAGGGCTTCAACCTTAGAATTTCTCCACCCGTTCCCCCATCAACTAGCAATTAATTGCTTGCTGGGGCGCACAAAATACAAAAAGAC
>NZ_JBBKBV010000039.1:0-31808 GCF_037892815.1 Oceanobacillus sp. HCA-5259
GAATAAAAATTTGATAAACTGCTGGAAGTTTCAATTGTGCCAGGGCTTTCCCGATCATGCTAGACCCAGCAGATACCTTTACACTGTACAGACTCTCTTCTAAATTATAATCATCCGTCAATTGGCTAGGAGAAAGCTGGTGTGCTTTATCACTCGTTCCTTTACTTTTTATATCTGGCAGAAGGCGATTTCTTGTAAAATATAAATAGAGAATACCGACAATGAGTGCCGTGATGCCAATCGGTGTAATTTGGAAAAAGCTTAAGGCCTGGTAACCTGCTTCACTTAAAGTCTCGCTTACTATGATATTCGCTGGGGAAGCGATCAATGTCAGAAGTCCAGTTAGACTCCCGACATAAGATAAAGGAATCAAATACTTTGATGGACTGCTTTTTATACTAATAGCGATACTAATCACAACCGGCAGCATAAGCGCAACGGTTCCAGTATTACTCATAAAGGCCCCGACAAAACTGACAATAATCATCAACAGAAAAAAGAGCTTCGTTTCACTTTCTCCCGCAAAACGGAGCAATAGATTACCTGCCTGCTGGGCAAGACCTGTCCGTAATAATCCTGCACCAACTACAAATAAACCAGCAATCATAATGACTACCGTATTTGCAAAGCCTGCTAAAGCTTCCGCAGGTTCGAGACTTCCCGTAATGACTAATGCCATCAGTGCTAATATCGCCACAAGGTCTGCCCGTAAGCGGCTCCCCATAAAAAGTATTATAGTCACAAACAAAATGATAAAGGTAAGCGTCATTTCCATTGGCTTGATCCCCTTTTCGAACATTTCCACTGTATCTTCTATTTTGGCTGATTTGTGAAAAGAAAACAACTGGGGGTTTAATCTCCCTTTAGCATATTCATCTTACTTTAATGGGAAAACAACTGGGGGTTATTTTCCCATCAGCATGTTCTTCTTACCTTAATGGGAAAACAACTGGGGGTTATTTTCCCTTTAGCATGTACTTCTTACTTTAATGGGAAAACAACTGGGGGTTATTTTCCCATCAGCATGTTCTTCTTACTTTAATGGGAAAACAACCGGGGTTTATTCTCCCATCAGTATATTCATCTTACTTTAACGGGAAAACAACTGAGGTTTATTTTCCCTTAAAGGCTAGGGGCGCTTAATTAGGATGATTTGCTTAATATTTTCAGGGTGCGAAAGTTGAGTTAATAAGGAGTACCCGGAAATGGGTGCTTCGACAACTTGAAAAAGCAATCACTTCCGGGCATGAGGGCATATTACAAGTTGCTTTGCAGAACAAAGGCGCAGCGCGGACGTGGCTAGCCCTCGATACCTGTGTTATCACAGCATTTTTATTTAATAGTTTCTTATACAAGATGCAAAACTTGAGAACCATACTTAACCAAGCATTACTTACATACTTCGCACAAGCAAAGTCGCCATCACTTCTTGAATAATCGACTTATATTCACCATTAGGAAGCTTTTTTAACTGTTTAATCGCTTTATCTGTATATTTTTCAGCGAGTTGCTCTGCTTTTTCCAAGCCGTGATAGTGATCAACTAAGTTCATTACTTCCTCGAGATCATGATCAGTCATGGCCTCACCTTTTGCTAGAAGGTCATGAAATACGGAAGGCTTATTCTGAAGAACATAAATGAGTGGTAAATTATATATGCCTTGGCGAATGTCTGACATTACTGGTTTACCGAGTGCTGAAAAATCAGACCGATAATCAAGAATATCGTCCTTAATTTGAAACGCCATACCAATATTATGGCCTATATTCCTGGAAATCATGGCCACTCTGCGCGAAGACTGACTCAATACCGCTCCCGAGTAGCAACTGATTGCAAATAATTGAGCTGTTTTCCCGGCAATTCTAGTTAAATAGTCTTTAATCGATACGTTAAATTGATAACGGGAATTTAATTGTTCGAGCTCTCCACTTAAAATTTTTTCCATTCCACGAGCGTTGAATTCTAGATCGGCAAGGGATGTTGCATGATTAGCTAAAATTGTAAAACAAACACTGAACAAATAATCACCAGCATAAATGGCAATTTTATTTCCTTCATCGGCATGTATAGTCTGAACACCCCGACGATGACTGGCTTCATCAATGACATCATCATGAATAAGTGTTGCAAGATGTAAACATTCGATTGCTGCTGAAACTGCGATGGCATCCTCTTTTTTATAGGATGGACCAATATTCGAGCATAATAATGTGAAGGCGGGACGGAGCAACTTTCCGCCTGAATAAACCATTTCTTTGATTCTCTCTTCTACAGCTTTATTACGAACATGAATCCGTGAATCTATTAAAGAAAGCACATCGGCTAAATCTTGTTTCAACTCTGGATAACTATCCCACATCGCATGTACTTTCATTATTTATACCTCCTCTTGACTCTGATAGAGAATAGATGATTGCTGTAAAACTTTATCCTTTATCGTTTTTTCTTTTTTCGTCGTCTCCACTTTTTGCAAATACATATAATAATCAAGCTTTTCTACATGCTGTAATAAATAATTCGCGATGATTCCGATTGCGATTCCCGCTAAAATTCCAATGAAAGACAACACCGGTAAATATAGCAGCACCGTCCATGTTTGGGCGATGAAACTTGCTACAACCAATTGGCCAACGTTATGTAAAATTGCTCCTGCTGCACTCACGCCGATTAAGCTAACACGCATCGGTCCAAGTTTTTTTACAAGCCACATCCCGATAAAGCTGATGATGGCTCCAGCTGAGCTATACATAAACGTAGAAATGGTGCCACCAAGTAAAGTTGTTAATACAACACGGATACCGACTACTTTTGCAGCATCTTTTACAGGAAGGGTATAAAGCGCCATAATTGTAATAATATTGGCAAGTCCGAGTTTTGCCCCTGGTGCAAAAGCAAAAGGAAAAGGGATTGCCCGCTCCACAATTCCGATAATGACGGCTTGTGCAGCTAATAATGAAATATAGACGAGACGCTCATTTCGTGTCATTCCCTTCCCCCCTTTACTTTTAAAATATTTCCTCACGAACTGATAATGATATCGCTCACCGGTTCGTCACTCATCGTTTGAATTTCAATAATCATCCGATGAGGTAGACAAACAATTGTTTCACCTGGTTTGCTGATGAAACCTTGATGGACATCAATCTGATCTGGGCAATTCGCTGATTTAACCCTTATTTCTTCATCAATGACTTCAACTATATTGTAATTCGAGTCAGAAGAGAGAATATCAAAGACTTCAACACCTTCATTGCCTGTAAGCGTGACTCGTTGCACTTCTTCATTATCTACAGAAATAACCGCCACGCTTACAGATTCCCCATCGGCATATTTTGTCTGTATGAAAGTAAAAATAACGAAGGGAAGAAAAGATAAGATAACAAGTGCAATCACGATAATAATATCCCAACGTTTAACCGTCCGGTATAGCTCTTTCAATTCCATCTCTCCCCTTTTACAGGCATGATTAAAATTTACTTTACAGTTTTATTCTTGATGATCCCTATAGATGCCCCGTTCTTTTCCGTACCACCAGTCACCGACTTTCTCTTGTAAAAACGGCACAACCCAGTAGTCCAGACCAAACGTTCTGCCAGAACCATTCATTAGAGCAATCGATGCAGGAAGGGCCCAAACCTTATCCCAACCGAGCATGGCAGTTAGAGTGAACATGACTAAGAAACCGGAACTTGCTAAGTTTGCAAGCCATGTAAATAGACCAAATAGAATCGCCAATCCCATTGCTAGTTCAATAAACACCATCATTTTTTGCATAAAGATAGCCATCTCTGGCGTTGGCAGCATGATTTTCATGATCCATTCGAACCAACTAGGCATACTACTTAAGATTGGTGTTGCCCAGTCCCCGGAAGCAGCTTCACTGGCAGCGGCCGTTGCTTCAGTCGCTCCTGATGTTGCGGTTTGCAGCCATTCAAACGGCATTTTCACGGAGTCGGAAACAATCCATGAATCTTCACCGAGTCCTTTGAACAGCAATGGTACATTTGACCAGCTGGATGTCGCTTTTTCCCAAGTACCTTCACCCCATAATTTTGTAGCGCCCTCTACAATCCAGAATCCCCCAACAAAGATACGTAGCGGTATGCTCCATAACACGTTTCCATACCGATTGACAAGATTCCGGAATACATTTCGTTTGTCTTTTGAGTGGAAAAACTCATCGAATATATAGTGGAACATATAGTATCCACTACCGATGCCAAATAGATATACGAGGTCCACCATGTACTTAATAAAGTTCGCCAACCAACCGCTGACGCGCATCCCCATTAAGTTGGCGACACCATATCTGGTGCCGATGGACACCATAAAACCATGGTACTTTCCTTTATAAGCTTTTTTCTCTCCACCGCTGATTTCACTGATGACTGCATGGGCTGCGGTCTCCGCAGTTAGTTCCGCTGCCTCGACAATTTGTGGTGTCGGTGTGCCTTCTTCTTCCTCATAGTAAGCTAAATCCCCAACGACATAGACATCATCTAGTCCTTCCGCTTCCATATATTCATTTACTTTTAAGCGTCCAGCTCTAGCGCTTTCCATATTGTAATTTTCCGCATCCGAATTCGCCTTTATTCCTGCCGTCCAAATCAATGTATGAGTTGGAATGATTTCGCCTGATTTTAAAACGATCTCTTCAGCTTTCACTTCAACGATAGGGGAATTCACTAATATATTGATCCCTTTTTTCTTCATATAGCGCTCCGCCTTCTCAGCGCTTTTTCGGTCCAACATATTCAAAATCGTAGGAGCCGCTTCGACGAGGTTTAATGTGATCTCTGATTCATCGAGTTTATTATCTTTTGCCAACCGTTTTCTCCATTCCATTAGTTCCCCAATCATTTCAACACCAGTGAAGCCGGAACCACAGACAGTAAAGGTCAATAGAGCGCGGCGTACTTCCAGATCGTGTTCCCTGGAGGCCCGGGCTACCGACTTTTCAATGTGCTGACGTAGTTTGACGGCATCCTCAACGGACCAAAGTGTAAACCCATGCTCACTTACTCCAGGCGTACCGAAGTCGTTCGGCTCTGCACCCATACCTAAGATTAAATAATCGTAATTGAAAGTACTTTGTTTTGTTGTAATCACTTTATTTTTATGATCAACATGTTCAACAACATCAGTTACAAGTTTCACCTTCGTGCGGTTAAACAGCCGTCGCAGGTCAAATTGAACAGCATCTGGCTCAACCCGGTGCGCCGCGACTTCATGCAATGAAGTCATCATGGTGTGATACGAATCTCGATCAATTAACGTTATCGATACAGAGGGATCCTTTTTATATTTCTTTGCAAGTCTCTTAGCTGCATGAACACCAGCATAACCGGCACCGATAATCACAATATTTTTTTCTGCCAATGGAAATCACTCCTTAATTAAGAAAATATGAATTGATATTTAGTACATATAATGTTCATCAATTCACAATATAACGCAATAATTTTTTCTTGTCTATAGCGTTCACACAATAGTCATTTATCATATTTTTTACCATTAGTACGTTGTAAACGTTAATATAATGCAGATTATAGTTAACCATTCTTCCTTACAAAAATAGTTTACATTACAACATTCGCATGCTAATATAAGGGTGAACGTGTGATTATATTCACAATTAAATAAGTAAAGGATGATTCAGATGAAGTGGAAAAATTTTATAGGCGTATCAGTTTTAGGGCTTGCATTAACCTTTTCATTAGCTGCTTGTGGAGAGGAGGATGCACCAAGTAAAGATAATGAGACAGATCAGGACGCAGCTACTGAGGAAACAGAAGAAACGGCAGCTAAAGAAGTCGTAGCAGGAGCACCTCTACAAGACGGGACCTATTCATTATATGAAACTGAAATAGGGGAAACTGGCTGGAAAGTCGTTATGGAAATGACAGTAGAAGATGGAGAAATCACTTCTTCAGATTTTAATTATGAAAATGAAGACGGCGAGTTAAAGACAGAGGATGAGGAATACCAGGAAACCATGTCGGAAGAGTCCGGTACAGGCCCTCAAAATTTCATCCCTGAACTGAATGATGCTCTCGTGGCCAATCAAAATGCTTCAGAAGTTGAAGTAGTTACTGGTGCAACAAGTTCATCTCATACATTCATCAACTATGCTCAACAGTTGATCCAAGCAGCACAGTCTGGTGACACAACACCAATCGAAATCGAAAATACAAATGAGCTTATCGACGGTGAATACAGTCTTTCAGAGAAAAACATTGACCAAACCGGCTGGAAAACGGAGCTTACCATTACAGTTGAGGACGGAAAAATCACTGAATCCGATTTTGTTTATCTCAATGAAGATGGAGAGTTGAAAATCGATGATGATGAGTACCAAGAACAAATGGCGGATATTTCCGGCACAGGCCCTCAAGATTTTATTCCTGAATTGAACGAAGCACTTGTTGAGACACAAGATGCTAATGCAGTAGAAGTTGTTTCTGGTGCGACATCTTCCAGCAAGTCTTTCCAAATGTACGCTGCACAATTAATCAATGCAGCCCAAAAAGGGGACACAACCCCGATCGAAATTGACAATATCGTTTATGCGGAAGAATAAAGAGAACATCTAAGTTAGTTGATGGGAAATATCAAAGGCGCAAGCGCCCGGATAGCAACGTACAAACTGGAGCACTTCGGAATGAGATAAAGGAAACACAACGAACGATAGTGAGTTGATGTTGACTTATCGATTGGAGGAGTGTGAAGTTTGCTAGTTGCTGGGCGCTGGAGCCGGACGTGGCTGGCCCCGGATACTAAGTTATCACAGCATTTTAATTTATAGTTTCTTATACAATTAGAAAAAACGATTTAGCTTCTAATTTCCCTCCTCAAGTTTAATGGAAAGTGGTGAGGAATCATGAAACACCTTAAATGGTTTTGGATTAGTTTACTCATACTGCTTGTCGGGTGTGGCGTGTCAGCCGAAACAGAAGGCGTGACAGTAGATCCGCATAGTAAGACGGATTTTCTAATGGGGACAGTGGTAACCGTCAAAATTTACGATGAAGACAAAGGGGACGTGCTTGAACCGGTTTTTAACCAAATTGAGCAGTTAGCCGATGAGCTTTCTTCCAACGAGGAAGGTTCTGTTATCGATGAAATTAATCAACATGCCGGGTCAGCACCAATTGAAGTTCCAAAAACGAGCTATGACCTTATAAAGGAAGGGAAACGTTATTCCAAATTAGCAGATGGCTCATTTGATATTACGGTTGGCCCATTGACAAACCTTTGGCGCATCGGCTTTCCGGATGCAAGAAAACCAGATCAATCTGAAATTGATCAAGTATTACCGCTAATCAACTATCAATCTGTTCAACTTGATGAACAGGGGAGAACAGTATTTCTCATGCAGGATCAGATGCGGCTAGACTTAGGATCCATTGCGAAAGGGTTTATAACGGATCAAGTTGCGACAACATTAAAAGAACATGATGTATCTTCAGCGGTTATTGATCTTGGTGGAAACATTTATGTTTTAGGAGATAGTCCCCAATCGGGAGATACATGGACGATTGGCATTCAGGATCCTTTTCAAGCACGAGGTGAAACCGTCGGAGTTATCAAACAAAAGGATAAAACGGTTGTGACCTCCGGTATTTATGAACGGAATTTGGAAGTAGATGGACAAACCTATCATCACTTATTGAATCCAAAAACCGGCTATCCATACGATAATGATATTGCAGGTGTATCCGTCATAACCGATTCTTCTACAGATGGTGATGCTTTATCAACCATTTTATTCACTAAAGGATTAAAAGACGGGTTATCCTTTGCGGAAAATATGAGTGGTCTCGAAGCGATTTTCATCAGTCGTGATAAAGAAATATATACGACATCCGGTTTGAAAGGTAATTTTGAGCTAACTAATGATCAATTCAAATTAGTTGAATGGAGAGGATAGGCCATGTCAATCCGCACATTTTTAAATTTAGTAGAAATCAAAACAAAAATTGCCAGTTTATTCCCATTCCTGCTTGGACTTTTATTTGTATTATACCGCTATGGAACTTTGGATTATATCAATACAATTTTATTTTTTAGCAGCATGCTCATCTTTGATTTTACAGCAACGGCAATTAATCAATACATGGACTATCAGAAAGCAACTAGCGATAGCTACCGGAAAGAAAGGAATATTATTGGACAAGCAGCTATTCCCGAGCGGCTTGTGATTACGACTATCATCTCCATGCTTGCAATTTCCTCCGCACTTGGGATCTGGCTTGTCTCCCAAACTGATTTACTGGTTTTATTCATCGGAATGCTATGCTTTGCAGTCGGCATCTTTTATACTTTCGGTCCGATCCCTTTATCCCGTATGCCACTCGGTGAAGTATTCTCAGGTGTCACAATGGGCTTCGGAATTCTTTTCCTCACCGTATATGTCAATGCTTTTGACAAGGGGATTGCGAATATTTCTTGGCAAGGAAGTTCCTTTCTTTTAAAGTTTGATATCCTCTTATTACTAGAAATCGGCTTGGTTTCCTTACCATGCGTTCTTACCATTGCTAATTTAATGCTCGCCAATAATATTTGTGATTTAGAGGAAGATATCGCCAATCACCGTTATACGCTTCCTTTCTACATCGGTAAAAAATATGCAATCTGGCTGTTTAACATATTGTACATCGTTACATTTATCGCAATTTCTATAGCAGCATTGCTCGGCATCCTGCCAAAAGCACTTCTGCTTTCACTTCTAATGATTAAACCGGTTTACAGTCATGTTGATGCGTTTAATCAGAAACAAAGCAAAACGGAAACATTCCCACTCGCCGGAAAGAACTTAGTTTTAGTAAATGGGACTATCGCCATCTTAATGTTAATTGTGATTGCTATACCGGCTTAATAAAGTAAAACTTCATTCAATGGGGGATATTACAGACCGTTAATACGTGATAAAGTGAAACTCATTCAGTGGGGTATCCTTACCTCCCCACTGAATGTTAGTTGAACAGAATCAGGTATTTACGGACTGTTTATCCCGACCCTTCACATATTGGGTTTCCCTCATGTTTAGAGGAGGGATATTACAGACCGTTAATACGTGATAAATCGCAAGCTTGCTCAAGGAGGGATGAAATATGGCACCGAGCATCGAAGTAAACAATTTGACCTATCGATATGATCTCCGAACAGAGACGAAGGCCCTTCTCTCTGTATCGTTCACTGTTCATCAAGGTGAATGGTTGGCGATCATCGGCAACAATGGATCTGGAAAATCAACACTTGCCCAATTGCTCACCGGGCTACTCGAACCCCAGCAAGGGTCCATTTTTATCGCCGATATGGAGATGACTGAGAAATCGAAATGGGAAATTAGGAACCGGATTGGGGTTGCTTTTCAAAATCCGGAAAATCAATTTATAGGATCCACTGTACAAGATGATGTTGCTTTTGGATTGGAAAACTTGAATATGGACTATAAAGAAATGAAAAAACGAGTTAATGAAGCGCTGAAAATGGTTGGCTTGTTTGAATATCGGCTGTATGATCCTTCCCATCTCTCCGGGGGACAGAAGCAGCGTGTAGCTATCGCAGGTGCTTTAGCCATGAAACCAGACGTATTAATACTAGATGAAGCCTTTGTTATGCTTGATCCAAGAAGCAGGCGTGAACTTCTGGAGACCATCCATGAGTTAAAAGTGAGCACCGATTTAACGGTCGTTTCCATTACACATGACATGACCGAAGTGGAGGCAGCAGATAGAGTCGTTGTTCTAGATAACGGTCAGGTTACGAATATTGGTAAACCAAGTGAAATTTTTACCCAAGAAAAGGAGTTGACCCCACCTCTTGGTGAAAAACTTAGACGTGCATTAGCGAAACGCGGGGCAAACGTACCGCAATCCTATATGTCACGGGAAGAAATGATGTGTTGGCTATGGAAATAAAAATGGAAGGAGTCTCTGCTGATTACGTAATTGGACCAATTCGCAACCCGCTCGTTCTGCAATCCATTGATTTACAAATAGAGTCCGGTTCGTATTCTGCTATTGTCGGACATACAGGTGCTGGAAAATCAAGCTTACTGAAAACGATCAACGGACTCTTGCTCCCGACTGCAGGAAAAATTGAAGTTGGCCAGGACATCATTAAACAAAAGAATAATAAACAAGCTCTAAAAAACATTCGAAAAAAAGTCGGGATGGTCTTTCAATTTCCAGAGGCGCAATTGTTTGCTGAAACGGTTGAAAAAGACATTTGCTTTGGTCCACTAAACTTCGGTGTACCGCTAAAACAGGCACAACAGATTGCAAAAGAAGTCATGCAACTTGTCGGACTCCCCCTTCATCTCTTGAATAAATCTCCACATTCATTATCCGGTGGACAAAAACGCCGCGTTGCCATTGCAGGAATACTAGCAATGGAACCAGAAATTCTCGTACTAGATGAACCTGGTGCCGGCTTGGACCCAAAAGGAAAAAATGAGATCATGAGGTTAATTAAGTCACTGCACCAGGAGCGTAATTTGACCACTATCCTCGTAACCCATGATATGGATGACGTTGTGCACTATGCAGACAAGATCATTGTGATGGAAAATGGACGCATTGTAAGGAATGGCGATTTGCGATCCGTTTTTTCAGATCGTCTAGCGATTAAAAAGTGGCATCTTGATCTACCTGAAGCGTATCAATTTCAGTTGGAAATTGAAGAAAGAACGGGCATCGAACTACCAGATATTTGCTTTACTGTTGATGAACTTGCTGATGCACTGATGGAGGTGGGTCTCGCGTGAATAAATTAACGTTAGGCAGGTATGTACCCGGGGATTCAATTCTTCACCAACTGGACCCGCGGGCAAAGCTTGTCAGTGGTTTTTACTTTATAATCGTCCTATTTATCGCAAACAATTGGCAAACTTATCTATTGCTTTGGCTGTTTACATTAGGTGTCATGCGGTTATCAAAGGTTCATTTGTACACTTATTTTAGAGGGGTCCGCCCTTTGATCTGGCTCATCCTGTTTACTGTGGTGCTACAGATGTTATTTACGGCAGGAGGAACAATCTATGTCGAATGGGGTCCAATCAGAATATCAGAATTTGGCCTCATTAATGGGGTCTATATCTTTTGCCGGTTTGTAATGATTATATTCATCTCCACTGCGATTACATTAACAACGAAACCAATTGATTTGACTGATGGAATTGATTCATTGCTAGGCCCTTTACGAAAGCTCAACATCCCAGTCGATGAAATATCTCTGATGTTATCTATTTCATTACGGTTTATCCCCAACCTTCTAGATGAAACCCAGAGAGTCATGGACGCCCAACGAGCCCGGGGAACTGAATTTGGTGAAGGCTCGCTCGTCCAACAAATGAAGACTCTCGTTCCAATCTTTCTCCCGCTCTTTACAAATTCGTTAAACCGGGCAGAGGAATTGGCGAATGTGATGGAAGTCAAAGGATATCAATCTGGCATAAAACGATCATCATTCCGTAAACTCAGATGGAAAACATGTGACACTATTACCCTATGCGTAATGGCTGCACTAACCATAGGGCTCATCCTATTACGCCTTAATTAACATAGTAGGAATAGATAGAACCCTATTTTTCAAAATAAAAAGTGGCTGATTCAGTAAAGGGGCCATTAAAGCCCTTTTGAAAAAAGCCACTTCCTTTTATTTCTTTACCTTTATAACTTTCATTCGTAGTTTTGATGGTTCCCATGTTTTTTAATTCCTAATCTCAACCCCGCCCAGAATCGTCAGGCAGTTTATTTTTAATACGGAAACTTCCTCTTTTTCTCTTCTGACTCTTGTCTTATCCTCCCAACCACCAAGGATAGGCATTCCAGATATTTCAACCTGGACATTGTCTGGAACCTTCATTTCCACCCCACCTAGCACCGTCGTTAAATCAAGAGAAGCTCCATCCATAATAACCGCATCACGGAGATCTATTTCCGCTCCGCCTATAATTGCCGTCACAGACCCACCTTGAAAGGTTTGGGATTGACTATTAATCTCTGCACCGGAAAATAGCACGAATGTGTCTAAATCACTTTCCGTATGGAAGCTTTTTTCTCGTTTGACCCTTGTAAAGAGAATGACAATACCGAGAATAATGAAGATAATCGGCCAGATATACGCTATTAGATTCAAATCGAACCATTGATTCATTAAAAATATAAAACCGATCATTAAGAATATAAGACCTGAACTTGCGGAAGAATGTTTCCGATTGATCAGCTGGACCACTCCGATAATAATTAAAATAAATGGCCACCAATTAGAGAACAATTGTGGCAAATCAATAATGCCAGCTTGTTCTAGAAAAAAACCTAAACCAAGCAAGAGAAAAAGCACGCCTAACCATACTCTTCCTGATCTAACATACCTCCTTTATTTATCTTACATGGTAGTTCTTATTATTTGGGTGGCCGTTTTATTCCTTTAGGAGGAAATTTCAAAAGACAGCCTATTCAGAAATTCATCTAAAATAATCTAGTTTGTCAATAAGGTTCTTTAAGTCCTCTTTCCTCACTTCATTTTAGCAGCTTTTTACTCGATTATTTTTCATAATGTAGCTATAGGAATATATGAAATGAATGTTTTTAGAGAAAAAGAAAGTATTAACGATTATACATTTAAATATCGCGATATTATTTTCGAGCCTAAATTATTACGTTCAAGTAGCTTTAAAAGGAATTCCGCTCATTTTAAATAAACTGTTCGCCATTATTTTTGCTATTGTATTAGCTATGTTGCTTACTGTAACCGGTACTGTTTTCACTTATTAGTTTAAAAGTTAGATAAAGGTTGGTAAGTAATTGCGATGGATAATTTAATTCTAAGCTGCTAAAGTATATGACGTTTGCAGATCCATTATTATGTTTACATCTTCTGCAATCAATTTTATTCTTTTTGTTGGTCATCTTTTTTCCCGAAGTAGTAACGGGTTTACCATTATGAAAAAGAGCATTTCCCTATTTCCTTGGAAAATGCTCTTCTTACATTTAGTTTTGGCTTAATGATCGTCCGACTTGCCTGCCTGAAAATAGACATCCTCCTAAAAAAGTCCCTTCCAATGCGCGATATCCGTGCAATCCACCACCGCCGAACCCGGCAACCTCTCCAGCAGCGTATAGTCCAGGCTCAGGTTCCCCAAGTTCATTCATTACTCGTCCTTCGAGGTCGGTCTGTAGTCCGCCCAGTGTCTTCCTAGTCAGTATGTTCAACCGAACTGCCACAAGCGGTCCATTTTTTGGATTCAGGATTTTATGCGGTTTCGCCACCCGTATCAATTTATCCCCAATATAATTTCTAGCTCCTCGCAAGGCGGTAATTTGAAGGTCTTTCGTGAACTTATTCTCTATTTCGCGATCTCTTGCAAGCAGCTGCCGTTCAATATGTGCAACGTCCAATCGCCTGTCTCCCGTAATGTCATTCATCCCTTGTACTAACTTCTCCAATGAGTCTGCAACGACGAAATCTTCCCCTTTATCCATAAAAGCTTGAACAGGCGCCGGAGGTCCTGGCACTACTCTCGAAAGTACTTTCTTAATGCTTTTCCCAGTTAAATCAGGGTTCTGTTCAGACCCTGATAATGCAAATTCCTTTTCGATAATTTTGGCAGTTAGAATAAACCATGAATGATCGTAGCCGGTTTCTTGGATTGCCTGTAATGTGCCAAGTGTATCGAACCCAGGGAAATTCGGAGCGGGAAAACGGTTCCCTTTCGCATCAAGCCATATGGAAGAAGGGCCGGGAAGAATGCGAATGCCATGAGAGGGCCATATCGGATCCCAGTTTTTAATCCCTTCCGTATAGTGCCACATCCGATCTTTATTCACGACACGTCCACCGGCTTTTTCGGTGATTGATAGCATCCGCCCGTCCACATGCGCAGGAACGCCCGATATCATTCTTTCCGGCGGATTTCCGAGACGCTTCGGCCAATTCTCCTTTACCAAATCAAAGTTCGCACCAATCCCTCCACTGCATACAACGACAGCAGGCGCTTCATATGTAAACTCTCCAATGACGGCGCGTGAACTTGCTTCTCCCCTTTTTACATCGCTCGGTTCTAAGATTGATCCTCGCACGCCAATTATGGCACCATTTTTCGACAAAAGCTCATCGACCTGGTGTCGTGGTCGAAAGTCAACCAATCCATTTTGCATTCCCTCACGAACAATTTTTTCAAACGGTCGGACAATGCCGGGACCCGTTCCCCATACAATATGGAAACGCGGCACGGAATTGCCGTGTCCTTCCGCTAAATATCCCCCTCGTTCCGCCCACCCGACAACAGGAAAGAAACGGACACCGAGCGAATGCAGCCAATCCCTTTTTTCGTGAACTGCAAATTCTATATAAGCCTCAGCCCATTGTTTTGCCCAATGATCCTCATCATCTTCCCTATCAAACCCGGCACTTCCCATCCAGTCTTGCCTCGCAAGCTCGTAGGAGTCTTTTATGCCAAGGCGCCGTTGCTCAGGTGAATCAACTAAAAAAAGACCACCGAATGACCACCACGCTTGTCCCCCAAGAAATGCTTCGGATTCTTGATCTACTAATAAAACCTTTTTGCCCGCCCCGATCAATTCGGAAGTGGCAACAAGTCCCGCTAGTCCTGCCCCAACAACGATAACATCATAATCCATAAGTATTCCTCCCAAACACTTTGCTATCTCTTATTCGACAGCGAAGCGACAATTTTTTACGTCAAAGGACGTTAGCCAACCTAATCGATACATTTACTATCTTCATTATCTCATTAATTTTGATTGGTTCCGAGTTACCATAAGCTTTGGAATAAAAGGGATAGGCCACAACAGTTGAATAAATTTGAACAAGTATTAAAAAACACCCTAAAACAAACTAATGAAATTACATTGATTGATATTCCAATGGGAGTGTAGAATATTACCGCTATTTATAGTAAAAGAGACCTTCCTCGCAATTACGAGAGAGGCTGATTAATTTCAAATTTTATTGTACGGTCCCCCGTCATACTTTAAAGGTGACTGATCTTGTGCTGAATCCAATAGCAGGATTCAGCCTTTTGTGTGGTGAATTCTTTCTCGATCCCTTATCCAATAAGGTTAGCATCCCCAACCCGAGGTTGTTGTCGGGCCTTATTTTCGGTTCCTAACAAATTTCTCAATAAAACAGAGCATTTATAGAGTATTCATGATTTTTTTCACAGGTTTCTCAGGATAATTAAAACCCATATTGAGCAAAAGGTATTATGGAATTTCTAATATTCAACAATGGATCCTCCTTCAATTCATCCAATTGCTGCAAGAATTTTATTGAACTGGAAATATGAGGACCTTTATTCATCATGATACAATCGGCTCGTAATCCCATAAAGGCATCTGTAATCTCAGCCCTGAGTGGTATTCCTTTCTTATTCATGTGGTTAAGAACACTGGTTGCCCAAATAACCGGCACATGTGCAGCCCGGCAAAGCTCTAAGATTCCTTCTTGAACATTCGCCAGTTGTTCATAGCCGATCTCGATTGCTAAGTCTCCTCTAGCAATCATCACACCGAATAAATCTAAATTCAACCCTTCCAGAATAATTTTAGATAAAGATAGAAGAGCGTGTTTTGTTTCTATTTTCGCAATGACACCGATATTTCTCTCTGTATATTGATCTAAATATCTCTTTACTATTCGAATATCATTTGGCTGATGAATGAAAGAAATTCCAACTAAGTCAACAAAGGGGGCAATCTCTGGTAAAATACTGATATCCGTTTCTGTAATGGCCGGAACATTTAAATAAACCTGTGAGTCTGGAAAGTTTACCCCTTTTTCAGGTTTAATTATCTCCCTCTCTTTTCTGGTAAGTGTAATCTTTATATCCAAGTAGGTGTCTGTAACGTTCAATACAGCTGCACATATATTTCCATCATCAAAAAAAACCCTGTCTTTCGGTTTAACATTTTTTAATGCCTCTGGTATCGTAATCCCAATTGCAGCTGGTTGTTTATTATTTTTTGGTTTACCATGATAGCCATGGCTTTTATAGATTCTTAAGATATCTCCTTTTTTAACCTTAATGGTCGGCTGCCTTTCAAGTAGATTCGTCACTTTACTATGATTATCATGACTCAATTTTATAGTGGTCTCCTCATTCAAAATAGCTGTTTTGTTTAATTCAACCTTCAGGCATCTGGCATCTATCATTTCCAGTACGGTGAAATGTCGTTTTCTTCCTTTGACGTCCGTAAAAGGAATGATTTGCCCCGGTGTAATATCTTTAAATTCCTTAATATTTAATTCAATTTTAAAAGCGTGTCGAATAGAAGGAACTATGCCTTGATTACTTACTAAATAGCCAATCGGGGAGTTTTTTTCTGTATTGATTACGAGTGGAGCCTGGATCTTTCTAAAATCGAACACCCGAATTTTGGGACCAGGTAGATCCACATAAATCTTGCACTTTACATCAATCAGCTCTTTTTCTGCGGCTCGAATGTTTTCAACAAGCTGCTTCCATACCGAGTAGTCATGGGCTAAGTTTATTCGGGCAATCGTCATCCCAGCCCTTAGTAATTCTTTAAAAATCTCCGGCCTCTCCAGCATCGTTTTATCTAAAGTAACCATAATGGAAATGGGATCTTCTTCTGATTTTCCCAATAATTTCTTGTTACGCTGTTTTTTTAAGAACACGGCATTGTTAAAATCAATATAATTTTCATAATGCTGATCATTAGAAGATAAATGGCTGATTATTTTATTCAATGAATATAAAATGTGGGGACTCATTTGCTGTATAGATGAAAATCCTTCTTTTATTAAATTAGAATGAAGCACTGGATTTAAAGGTTTCTGTAAACCCAAAAATGCACATAAGTTTTGTTTGCTTGCATCTGCTATATCAATATGATGACTTTTAGAAAAGTCCATTAAACAGTGATTAATCTCGTTTCGTAATTGAGAAAGCTGATGTATGATTTCGTTCTTGTTGGAATCTGCCAACCTTTCCATAGCAATCATCACCTCATTAAAATAATTTATGATTATTTTTTTAAAAGGACACTTTATGTTATGGAAAATCCCGGTCTATAGCCGTTTAAAACGTTCAAGATTTTTAGGAAAAAGATTTGGACACTCCTTGAGAGTAAAAAAGCATGTCAAGCAGCCATTGCTCAAGTTGTTTGAGGATAACAGAAGATGTTGAGAGATGCAGAGGGGTTAGTTAGGACTCATACTAAGAAAAACTGGGCGAAAACCATGCCCGGTCCTTTTCCGTTTGCCATGGCTAAAGAACATCAGATAATTTATATTCATGTATCCCTCTATAGTACTCCGGATGCATCTCTCCATCACATTTTTTCACAGCTGAATCTAGGTGGAGTAGTTGGATCTCCCCATCCATCAAATCAAGTTCTCAAACACTTTTTATACCTGAATAGATACCTCTCTCAAGAAACCATTTTTTCTTGACTACTCTTTCCATCAATAAATTTAAAATATGGTAAACTAATTCCCGCTAATGAAACGATACTAATTAATAAACCGATCAAAAGGTACAATGGTCTTACACCAAACACTTCACTTAATAAACTACCAACAAGTACTCCCAACGGCATAACGCCCCTGATAATTAGCAAACGAACTGAAAATACCTTACCCATCAAGGCGTTTGGAACCACTTTTTGGATAATAGTTGTATTATGGATGCTAAAAACAGCCATTACTATACCTGCAATAGTTTCTGTTGTTATTGCTAATAAGATACTATAATTAAAGCATAGTGCAACGTAGGTTAGTCCCCCTATGAAAAGGGAACCGAGCATAAGATATCTACGACTTTTATATTGAATTCTTGTTACTAAGAAAGCACCTATTATGTATCCAATAGGAAATCCAGCCATGAAATATCCATATTCAGCATATGTCCCGCCTAATTCTTGCGTAATGTATGGTAGAGTTGTAACCATTGTCACTCCTACTCCAAATTGAACAAATGCTAAAAAAACTCCTAACCAAACAATTACTTTTTGAGAAAAGAAAAAAGATATTCCTTCCGTGAAATCGGCTAACCATGTTTTTCTCACTTCTATATTACTTCTATTTTCTTGGATAAAAAGTAATGTAAAACCACTCATGACTAGCAAAGTACTCACGAAAATAAGGGTAATATGAACACCAATATACTCAATTACTATTCCAGCTATTATGGGAGATAAAAAGGTCATTAAACGGACTATTCCATCAATATATGCATTTGCTGATTGTAATTCCTCTTTTTCTACAATGGTTGGCGTGATTGCATGATTAGCAGGCACATAAAATGGAGTGATTAATCCAACTACACACTGAACAGCATAAATTTGCCAAACTTCCAGGTTTCCCGCTAGTAATGCAGCTAACGGTAAGATAAATACAATCCCCCTTGTCCATTGCGAGAGTATCATTATCCATTTTCTACTCCAACGATCAATATAGGGACCAATAAAAAGTTGCAGAATCAGTGATGGTATATAATACAAAAGCCACATACTACCAAGTGCCATAGTTGATCCTGTAAGTTGAAAGATTAATATTGAATTACAAAAGGTACCAAATGCTCCACCAAGTTCAGATATTCCATTTCCTAACCATGTAGCGACAAATGAACGGTTCTTAAATAGAGAAGAATTCATAAGTTCTCCTTTCATCATTGTTTGAGGTATTGTTCTAGTTCCTTGAAGAGTAATTCTAACGCATTTGCTTTTAAGGAATATTTCCCTTCGATTATTTCAACCAGTTTAGCTGCACGTAATATTTTCAGATGATGATGAATGGTGGTCTTACCTATATTCAACTGTTCCGTAAGTTCCTGTAACGAATAGTCCGTTTCCGATAACAATTTTACTATTCGAAGTCTAATCTCTTCCCCTAACGCCTTATACTTTAGTACTAAAAAGTTATTTGGCATATATTTATCATGTGGTGAAAGACTTTCGTTAGCTACTGGGTAGTAGAAAACTTTCGTATCTTCAATATCTGCTTCAATAACCCAAGGACGATAGACATATTGTGGAATGAGTAAAACCTTATGAACACTAGGCTCGGGAAGGTAGTTTATTCCACCTGTTGCCCATTGGACAAGTTCTTCAGAAGACATCTTTTCTTTCATGTGCTTTTTAGATTCATAATCGGTCTGTAAAATTCGAGTTGTCCGTTCTAATTCTGGTCTTAGCACAGCCTCATACCATAGTGTCATAACCTCAATTAAATGATCTTTAAGTTTTTGTGGGTCGGTTTTACTTATGAATTCGATATATTGAGGAAAAAATGCATTATCACTCGTTATCCGTTGCAGTTCTATGATAGCACTTTCATTTCCAGTTGCAGCTTTTTCCCTTATAAGTTGAAAGTTCTCACCAATATAAGGTAAACAAGCAAATTTAAACTTTGTACCTTGTAATAAATTGACATTAGTACAGAATTCATTCAGAGTATTGCTTTCATGTTGGTGGAGCAATTGTAATAATGCTTTCCAAGTATTATTTTTTTCAACGTAATCTAAATGGTGGTTAAGATTTTCAGAAAATGACCCTCTAAGTTCTTTCCAATAACTTGCTGGTTTCTCTAAAGTGTTGAGTAATCGTGAATTCGTTACTGCGGCTATCCCAAGAGCACATTCCCATAGAGTAGAATAAGTGAAATGGACTTCATATGTTTCTCTTTTTCTACCCGTTGCTTGTAAAATTTCCATATAATCACCTCTCATAAATACTTTTGTTGAAATAAATTATACAGAAACCAATACCCAAATTCAGTAATAGTTGAATATAAAATTCAAATATAGTTGAATTTATTTCTTTTTATAACTTAATAAAAGCAAAAAACGTATTCTAGTAGGCTATTAGCGAGCTAATAGCGTAGCCTTCATGTTACAAGAAAAACGTCTGCTATCCTTTTGAAAGTTATGATATTATAAAAAAAGATTTGATTTTGGAAGGTATGTATGAAAATAGCAATAGAGTACTAAATTCCTTAACGGAGTATGTTGGATTAAAGGGAATTAATCGTTTGAAAACCGAAGTGTTATATTTTTTTGATCAACTACCCAACTGGAGACAAAAATGCAAGTACCATCTATAGATCATTAGAGTTAATTGGAACGGTTGGAGCGGTTTTTAGAGAATTGGACGCCGAATTTATTGAAGAAGTATCGAGCAAGAGTTTTGGTCAGTCATTAACCAATACAGTAGAAGTGGGGGGTCTAAATAAAATGACAGCAGTGTTAGGTTATCTGATAGGACTTTTGATATATTCACCTTTTAATTTGATTATACATGAGTTAGGTCATGCATTCTTTATAAAGCTACTAGGTGGAAAGATAAATAAGATACACATAGGTGTAGGGGGTCCTTTAATCAATTTAAAAGGGTTCTCTTTCAATAAATACTTTTTTATATTAGGATATGTTGACTTTGATTATAGTACTGTGAAGATTAAAAATAAAATAGGGGATTTCTTCATTATATTTGGGGGAGTTTTATTCAATATTATTTCACTAATTATAGTTATTCTAATCTTCAACGCTTACAATCCAAATAGTTTTCTGAAAGGATATTATATAGGTTTTACAATCACGTTGATAATCAGTGCATTAATACCTGTAACATATCCAAATGGATATGACAGTGATGGTAAGAACATTTTCAAACTATTAATAGGAAATAGGAAATAGGAAATACTGATAGAGGGTGAAAATATGGAAGTTAAAGAGCAAATCCATAGATAGCAGCTGAAATAGTAGTAAAAGTAAATTCGCCAGAAAATGAATGCTGAAAAAGGTTCTCAGCATTCATTTTCTTTGAAGTTTACCTAAAAATAGATATTGACTTCTAATTTAAAAATAGGCATTAAAAAAGGGGATAGGGTGCTTGCTCGTTTGGGTTATGGTCCCTGGTCATTCATTTCGTGTTTTCCCCCTTTAGCTTCTGAAAATTTTTAAAACTGACATAGCGCTTTTCAAACAATTGATAGAGACTTATACTTATTTAAATATCGTAAAGCAATTTATAATGGAGGACATGATGAAAAAATGGATTATTTTAATTTTGACTATAGCAATAATTTGTGGCTTTGTGCTATATCACGTCATGAGTAACAGCGGCAGTACTCATACAATTTATGTTTCTATAAATGGAGACGACAAAAATAACGGAACAATCTCCAAGCCTTATCGAACGCTTAAAAAAGCAGCACTAGAAGCGAAGGCAGGAACAGTTGTATATATTCGGGAGGGCATTTATAATGAACAGCTAATCGTCCAGCATAGCGGCACAAAGGAGAAACCTGTTGAATTTAAAGCATATAATCAGGAAAACGTAGTAATTAGTGGAGAAGGCTTAAAACAGTTAGAAGGCGATATACCCTTAGTAACAATTGAGGATAATGACTATGTTACAATCAGCGGACTAACAATACAGGATTTGACAACAGACGTAAGCGATCATACAGTTATGGGTATATTTGTGACTGGTTCAAGCAGCCATATTCATTTGGAAAATAATCACGTACATGATATAAAAACTCTGGCTGATGATGGAAATGCCCATGGAATTGCTGTATATGGGACGGACGGGATGAAGGATATTGTAATCGTAAATAATACAGTTGAAGATTTAATTCTTGGTGCTAGTGAATCGATTGTGCTCAACGGCAATATAGACGGATTTACGGTGAAAGACAATCTTGTTCGGAGAAATAATAATATTGGTATTGACCTGATTGGTTTTGAAGGCATTTCAAATGATCCAAATGCCGATTTTGTGCGTAATGGTTGTGTAAAAAATAATACAGTGTATGAAATATCTTCATTTGGAAACCCAGCATATGGAGAAGAATATGCTGCAGGCGGTATTTATATTGATGGTGGAAAAAATATTATTGTCGAGGAAAACAAGGTATATGCCAATGACATTGGAATAGAGGCAACATCAGAGCATGCTAATCAGTATGCTGAGAATATTAGCATACTCCATAATGAAATATATAATAATCATTTTACAGGGATTTCAGTTGGTGGTTACGATAAGGAGAGAGGCGGCACTAAAAATTCCGTGATTGCAGAAAATGTTCTATATCGTAATGATACAAAAGCGCTGGAAGGCGGACAGTTATTGATGCAGCATAACAGTAAAAACATTCGAATAGAAAAAAACATATTCACCGCAGGTCCTACTCGAATTTTTATCGCTAATTACTTTGATACAATTCAAAATAATACATGGAAGCAAAATGTTTTTCATGACGAAGAAGGAAAAGAGGGGATATGGATTTGGAAAAATAAATCCTATACATCCTTTCCAGACTTTCAAAAAGCCTCAAATAGTGATGAAGAATCTAGGTATATGGAAATAGAGGATATTGATTTCATATTGGAAAAGACTTCTCTTGGAAGGTGAATCGTTAAAAAAATTGAATCGAAACCCATTTAAGGCAATGACTTTAAAAAGTGATTGCCTTTTAGTATGGAAAATATATTTTAAGAGTAAACTCACAAAAGGTGCAGTAAAAATAAAACTCGCCGAATTTCGCATGAATGGTCGTTTTATGTATACACTCCACTATCGATCGGGCGCATGGTGTGCTATCTTGTTTTTCTTATAGGATCTCATCTACTTATGGTACGGTTCACCGTTAATATCTGAGGGGCAAAGAATGAGCATTGGATTTGATCTAACTCCAATGCTCATTCATAACTAAACCATTATATTTGAATAATTTTATTTCCTATTCATCAAATCCCAAATCTTTAGGTGGAGAAATTCCTAAATCCTTCGCAATATTTTTAAATTCATCTTTTAATTCCCCGTTTTTATTAAAGAAGTCTTTCAAATTCGCACACATCTTGTTAGGATAAGGTTGACTTTGAAAAACTCTACATAAAGATTGAACAACCTCTTTGTCTAACCCACTGTTAAATAGATAATATCTAACAGGTTTTAAATTTTTATTTCCCCATCCAAAATCATTAACAAGTGTACTAACATCATCGCCTATTCCAAATACTAACTTTCTGAAATTGATAAGATAGCCATTTTCAACTAATGTTATAAAGTCAATACTATCTGAAGGGATTTTGTTATTCAAGTTCAGAATTAGCTTGTTTATAGCAGTTTCCTTACTTCTATCTTCTATTAGGTTATTACGCAACAGCGTGGCAAGTAACTTATAAGGGTCTTCAAAGTTTTTAATCTTCTCGTACCACAAGTTATAAATAAAGTGCTTATCCTCATAAAATAGTGCTATACGATGGGTGTACTCTCCAATAAAAGCTTCAAAAACTTCAGCTCCTTTTTCACTTTTAAAATATTGTACTAACTGTCGTGAAAATGGGTCCCCCAGCTTAAAAAGTTCATCCCAAAATTTATTCATTTCGTCATTTTTAATCACAGTGAAGAATGGATCGATTTCCTCAAATATTCCCTGAACATCTTGATAAAAACTTAGTAGATCTTCTTCATATAGAGAGTGTTTTATTTGTTGAATTATGTGTGAGAAATCTGTCCCCTCTGGGGTAAATCTATGATCAAAATGTCGTTCAATATTTTCTAAAATTGCGACTCTACTTCCGCGCACAACAAGTTTTGGTAAATTAGATTGCATAAACGTCCAAAATGTTTCTACGTGTGCATTATTTATCTCATTCTCCTTGGCATGGGCAGCATCATTTCTCCTATCTCTCCAATAAGATAGGTGTCTATTCATTTCTTCACGTTTTTTATTATCTTGAAGAAAAATGGGCATATTAGAAAATCCTGTAACGGTATCAAACACAGTTTCTTCCCAAATGGCATCATTATTTACGTCTCTTTGTATGCTCTCCCATGCACCTTCTATAACGTTATCTGGGCGCTTAGCAACTAAAAGTCTATTTTTGATAACCTTTTCGAATCCAAGATAAGAGAAAAGCAACCCGGCTCTATATGCGCCTGCTTTATAACATATAATGCCTTCATTAAGCAGATCTGTAGCCTCTTCCGGAAACCTTTGCTCAGAAATCCACTTTTCAAACGGTAAAGCCATTTATTATTAACCCCCTACAAATACTCTAAAATCTTTAACACAGCCCCCATACTATTGCCGTGGTGGCAATCTTTGATATATTAGCTATTAGCGGGAATATTGGGGTCAGGCCCCTTTTCTTCCGTGATGATTTAAGGTGAAAAATACAGCACTGGTAAACCATATTCTTAGTGCTTTGTAATAAAATCCATCGAAATAGATTAAATGTAACTAATTTAGAAAATCATGAAGTCAATAATTTCGGGGAATTATTTTAATAACCTGCTAAAATTCCCTTTTAGTATATTAGACATTTTATGTTTATCAACCCTTTTAATTTCAGATAGGTCGCTTATTAAATTATCAATATACATGATATTATAATTTTTTCTAGTATCCTTAGTAAATGGCGCATCACTTTCAATTAAGATCCTATCTAATGGAATTTTATTTATTACATCTCTCCCCTTCTTACTAGCTAACATATCCCCATTTATAGAGAAATAATAATTATTTCCTATTGCCCTATTTAATTCTGTCATATTACCGCTATACCAGTGCAACATTACTTTACCGTTAAAATCAGCGCCTATTATATCTATTACTTCCCTTTCTGCCTTCCTAGAATGAACACTTAGAATTTTATTTTCAAATTTACCACAAGTTTTTATAATTTTTTCGAAAGTATCTGTTTGTAATATTCTACCTTTATAGTTGTTTTTGCTAAAGTCAAGCCCAATTTCTCCAATATATCTACATTGCTCTAGTTTTTCAAAGAAATGCGGTATCTGTTCTGGAAACTGTTCTATTAATTCTGGGTGTAATCCAAGCGCAAATCTAATGTATCTCGACTCACCAAACTTTTTAATGGCACGTTCATACAAATAAGGCAGATTCGTTACTGCAATAGTGTATGATTTATGATTTATAATTTGTCTTATAATCTTCTCTGTGTCCCTATATAGATCCAAATGCATATGTACATCAAAATAAAATTTACTCACATTAATCCTCCAAAAAAGCAATTAGTTCTTTCATTCCTCTTATATATAAGTCAGTAAATTTGTCCAGATCCTGAGTCAATGGCCCGGATTTTTGTATATCCAAAAACGCACGCTTACTATCAAACTTTGACAAACCCAACATATAAGAGGAGTAGTTCATTTTAGCAGTATCGAGACTAGTAAAATCGAGGTCTCTATACCTTGTTTCATCCTGAATTCCTGCACTTTTTATAGCTGATCTCCTTATTACACATGGTAGACAATACCCACAATGGCAGGCCTCTGATTCCCCTGTATACCTTCCCAAATCTGGATGCGAACAAGACATAGTATTGGCAATGTTTTTTTGTAAAAAATCAATTCTACTGCATTCTCTTATCATTTCACCTTTTGTTTTAAACTGATAAGGATTCCAGATATTCACCCTAATTTTTAAATTCCATAATAACCTTTGAAATAGAGATAAATAGAATGGATGTGTAGTCCTTGTACTACTACTACCCAGCCTTGAGCTAGTAAGTGGCACATTTAATGATATAAGTCCATTTTCCGGTATTACCAATTTTACTGGCTGATTTACAGAACTAGCAAGAACAACTGCGTGACTAAAAAACATAAAAGATCTTGTCCTCGTAGTGTCTTCAACGCCATTCTTAGCGCTAGCATAGAATGAGTAAAAGTTCCTTTCTGTTAATCCATATCTATCAATAAGCTTTTCCCGAAGGATATCTTGATATTCTTTTACCCCTTTACCACCACCATAATGGCTTACAAATAAAGTATCATTTTCTGAGCCATTATCTAACAAATCTATGGCTCCTATAAAAGAATCTAATCCACCCGACAACATACAAACTTTGTTAAACTCTATATTAGTTTTACCATCTTCTATACTATTTTTAAATTTTGTCTCTCTATCATTTAATTCTCTTCCCCTAAATTCTACTTCCCATGAATCACCACTCAAAAAACTTAGCATTTCTTCTAATAGACTTTTATTTTCTAACCAAGCTTCTTTATCCAAGACTGGAATATATAATTTAAAGTCCCTAGTCCAAGAATCATCTGCAGAGTCTCTTGGAATAATTCTATCTACCCCAAAAACAAATAATGAAATATAAAACATATCTAGTGCTGTCTTAGAAAAAAAATTGGGGAGAAAGGTGCGCTGAATTAAGAAAGCATGGATACAAAGTTGGCGGAATATTAAATGACGTCAACTTTTGTATGTTTATCTTTGCCTTTCGTTTGATGGATTGCTCGATTAAAATCAAACGCACCAATAAAATTATACACAATGGTAATTTCCTGTGTCTTGGTTTGATGATCTTTCGATGACACTAAAATTTTGTCGATAAATTCTCTTAAAATTGCTGTATCCAACTTCTCCAGTTTCGTATACTTTCTAGCAATTTTCACAAATTTACGGACATTTGTTTTCTTTTTCTCGTGTTCTTTTAACTCTTTTTGTAATGTATGACATGACGCTTTTAATGTTTCTTGTTCTTTCTCGTATTCACCGGATAAGTGAATAAATCTCTGATCACTGAGTTTTCCAGAAATGTGATCCTCGTATAAGCGTTTGAAAATAACATCTAATTCAACGATACGTTTTTCCATTTGTAAGAGTGTATCCTCCATTTTGGACAACTCTTTTTCTTTCTCCGACATACGAATGTCAGATACTTCTTGAATAAAGTCATTTTCATACGCAGACACATAGTGAAGGGCTTCTCTTAGGTTGTTTAATACAAGTTCCTCTAACACAACGGTACGGATACTATGCGTTTTCCCACATAAAGAGCGATCTTTTCGATACGTAGAACAGATCGAATATTCCTGTTCTTTCTTAAAACCACTTGCTCTACAAAGATACATTTTCCCACCACAGTCTGCACAAAATAATAATCCAGAGAACAACCCCATGTCACCATAACGATTCGGTCGACGTCGTGAACGGCGAATATTTTGGACGATCAAAAAAACGGATTCCTCTATAATGGCTGGATGGGTATTCTCGAATATTTTCCATTCGCTTGGATCAGTGTATATAAAGCGCTTCGTTTTATAAGAAGTTTTTCTCGTTTTAAAGTTAACCGTATGTCCTAGATATTCTACTCTCTCCAACATAGTAGATACTGTCTCTGTGCTCCATTGATATGGATTGGCAGGTGGAGTAGCAGGATACTTGATCCCTTTAGAACGAAAATAGGCGGAGGGACAAAGTATGTTCCGTTCTCTTAGCCATCTAGCAATTTGAGTAGGGCCAAGTCCGTCCATACAAAGAGAAAACATTTTTTGGACAACAGCTGCTGCATCTTCATCTACAATCCAATTCTTTTTATTGGTTGGATCTTTCAGATAACCATATGGTGCATTCGTGCTTAGTTTCTCACCTGAACGCCCTTTCGATTGCCATGTCGCACGAATTTTCTTGCTCGTATCTCTAGCATGCATTTCATTAAAGATATTGCGAATGGCAGTAAATTCATTGTCCCCTTTCGTACTGTCTACTCCATCGTTAATCGCAATAAAGTGAACATCAAAGTTAGGAAAAAGAATGTCGGTAAACATGCCTACTTGTAAATAATCACGTCCAAAGCGGGACATATCTTTGACAATGACACGATTTATTTTTCCTGCCTTTATATGTGCTAACATTTCTTGAAAGGCTGGACGATCAAAGGTTGTGCCACTGTATCCATCATCTACATAATGATACGTAAGCGTGTAATTTTGTTCCCGACAGTAATGATCTAAGATTTTCTTTTGATTGGAAATACTATTGCTTTCACCGTTCAGTGTATCCTCTTGAGAAAGACGAACATAAAGAGCTGTGATTCCTTCTTTATCTGTGTTCTTAGATGTATGTTTAACTTGAAACTCCATCACATTTTTTTGAACAGCGTGAAACACGTCATCACCGAGAGACTTAGAAGTATTTATCTTCTGAAAAGATAGCGCAGCATCTTTTGGTTGCGTTTGATTGTCAAGGTACAGGGAATCATACGTTTCTTTTTTATCACTTGCTCGTTTACTCATATCTGCCTCCTATTCCGGCAGTCAAACAAGCGGAATTGTACCTATCTATTATACCATAGACATGGCTTGTAGACTGCCTTCTCATAAGAAACGTTATCGTTTTATCCGTTCTTTCTTTAGGTCATTCAAAATCAAGCGACGAATCTTGCATACAGCATCTTCGGTTGCGTGTTTCTTTACGGTTGCTTTAACGATATACGTACTATCACCGATGAGATACTTTCGAACAATAAGAAGTTGTGTCTTTTGTTTTTTGGTATTCATGACCATCCATCCTTCCTTCAAACAGTTGTATTTCGAAATCAGACGGCTGTTGGTACAGCTCCACGGGAATTTCACCCCTGCAAGTATCTTCCAGCCCTACTCATCGTTTGCGACGCTCCAAACGCTCGAACGATGACGGTAGAGGAGTATCATTATCCAACTGATGGGTCATCGCCAGTAATCCACCACGATTACGTTAGATTTCTTATGTCTCGCTCGTTTCCATAGAAAGTCATGGCGCAAGAATCAAATGGCTGATCATCAGGAGAACGTATCTGATTTTCGTTTATCCTGCACGACGTTATATTTCGTGCTTTCTTTGTCAAGGTACAATAGTGCATCACTTTTCCAAACGTTTCGCTTTCAGAACAAGAACATTTACAAAGCGTATATAGCCGAGAAGCATGGACAGGAGAATGCGTTAGTTTAAAAATAAAGTATGTCCTTTCATAACCTTCAACAAATATTTTCAGAACATACCAAGATTTTTACGATATTTTTTGTGCTTTTTTAATAAGTGATGAAAAAACAAATCCTGCCCTCTTATAGTAGCCCCAATTGAAAAAGGATATTTGTTGCATATTTCGAAGAATTTTATAAAAATCCTCACTGAAATGCTTGTCGAATTTATATCATGTTGACAATTGAAAATCTTGGCTATTTTCTCTCTTTGTATGAAGTCCCGATTAGAAAAGGCAATTTGTTGTATTTTTGTAAAAATAAACGGAGATATCATTAAGAATGTTTGATTAAATTGATGAATGAGAGGAGAATAGCAAAGTGAAAATTGGTAGTGAAGATAAAATTCATTAAAAATTATCTTAATTGTGTTCGAAGAAATCACAGAATTTATGGAAGCATTTTTACGTTTTATCCGACTGCCACGGATAAAGAACTTGCTTATTATGTGAAAAATAATGTCTTACCACCAATTGATGAAGATTATATATTTTCAGAGCTAGTTAATCCTATATTCCAACAGTCTGGAAATCAGGTGCATGTTTGGATATCGGTGAAATATTTAGATGGAACGACAAAGGCAATGCAGCTTTCACAATATCTGCTGGCTTTAGAGAAAGATACGAATTGGACGATTGTGGAATAAATTAATTAGTCTCATCGTCATTATTTGTGAACGACACAGAGTTCCGACAATAAGTTAGTTACGTGCTAGTGCAGACTGTCTCAAACGGTAAGTCCTAGGCTTAATACCGTTTGAGAAGTAGGGTGACCATTTCTGATAACAGTGCGTTAGTTAAAAGGGGATATTCGAAGTTTTAAATAATGAATAAAATTGGAAAATATTTTTCGAGAATATGTTCATTTTTATTTAGAGGTATCTGCGCACTTCAATAAATTTAGATTGAAGAAGAATAAAATAAATATATCGTATCGAACGAATTTTATTTTACGTATGGGGATCAATACGAAAACGGAATGCAACACTCTAGATACTATGTTCATGCTACTCAAAAGAGAAGATAAAAACAGGCTAACGGTTTTTATCTTCCTTATTTTAGATTGAAAACAAATAATATTAATGAATATCTATTTTTTTAAAGTAGAGAATTGTGGCGATAAATCCGATAATAGAAGTGAAAATGATCGCAATATAGGAATACTGTGGAGGATATGTTGATAGCAACGTATTATTTGCTATATCTCCAGCAGCCGTCCAAGGAAACAAATCTCTATGTTCTGAGTTTGCTGTCATGATATTGATCAATGTAATCACAATTGTAAATATAATCGTTGGTACATAGTTTTTCATGACAAGTGTGATAAAGATAATTGGCATTGAAAGAACAAAAAGAAGGAGTCCGCCTGTGAAAAACTGCTTGAAAGATTCTCCGATTAATGAGAAACTTAAACCCTCAAACTGCCCTAGTGTTCCCAATAGTAAAGTAAGTCCCCAAGAAACTAAAGTTAACATCGTAATCCAAATGAATAAGAGAAGGATTTTACTTATAATAAAGCTTATTCGCGGCACTGGGATCGTAAGAAGATTTTTCAATGTATCTTCCGTATATTCACGATTAAAGAGAAAAGCTGTAACAACTCCATATAAAGGGACTCCGATGACTAAAACTGTATATAAATTAGTTTGGTAAAATAGTTCCTCAAATAAAATCACTTCAGTAGGTTGTTTCGTTTTCATATGTACATAGGTAGCGACAACGACGATAAAGGGGGCTACAGCAGCTCCAAGAATACTAATGATCATCATTTTAGCACGTTTTAGTTTTAAAAATTCCGTGAATAATAAATTAGTCAATCGTGTCACCCCCAACTAATCTTGTAAAGTAGTCTTCGAGTTTGTCTTCACTCATTGCAATCTTTACTACGTCAATATCATTTTGAACGAACAATTTATTGATTTCCGCTTGTTGTCCAAAGTGAGAGTATATACGAATATTTCCTTCATCATGCACTTCATAATCAAAAATATGGCAATGTTGCTCAAGAAGCATCGTTGCTTTATTGTCATTAGAAACTTGGAATTCAATGTATTTACGATTCTTTTTCCGAAGATAATCGAATGTTACTTCTTCCAATAGCTTTCCTTTATGAATGATCCCGATACGGTCAACTAGTTGTTCTATTTCCGACAAAATATGACTTGATATTAATATCGTTATATTTCTCTCTTCGGCTAGTGATTTAATCAGTCTCCGCATCTCCTTAATGCTAATCGGATCCAAACCGTTTGTAGGCTCATCGAGAATTAGAAGCTCTGGATGATGAAGAAGAGCTCTCGCAATTCCTAATCTCTGTTTCATCCCCAAAGAATATTGCCCTACTAGCTTTTTAGTTTCATTTTGCAATCCAACAATCTGTAGTGCTTCCTCAATCGCATTTTTCTTGTGAACACCAATAATTTTTGCATTAATAAGTAAATTTTCTGTCCCTGTAAGGTTTTCATAAAACCCAGGCACTTCAACAATCGAACCGATTCTTCTTAAAATTTCCTTTTGATTTTTATAGAAGTTTTCGCCAAATATCTCAATTTGTCCGTTAGTAGGTTTTATTAATCCTAATAACATTCTAATAGTGGTTGTTTTACCAGCACCGTTTCGGCCTAAAAAACCATAGATTTCTCCTTGATTTACTGTCATATTGAGACTATCTACTGATTTTTGATTTCCATAAATTTTCGTTAAGTTTGACGTTTTAATAACTGCCAAATGTCACACCCTCTTTTCCCTCCAACCATTTATCTTTATTGTATCGATCAAGATTTAATTACCTATTAACTATTCCTTAACTGTTTCTTAAAATCCGATTTAGGAAAAGAAAGACTAAATGTAGTTTTTATCCATGGAATACTTTCCACCCATATTTCTCCCTTATTTTTTTCCACTAAAGTTTTAGCAATAGCTAATCCTATTCCACTTCCCCCATTTAATTGATTTCTTGATTGGTCACCTCGATACATTCTTTCAAACACATTTCCAATATCAGCTTTCGGGATACCTGGTCCTTTAT
>NZ_JBBKBV010000040.1:0-31745 GCF_037892815.1 Oceanobacillus sp. HCA-5259
GCTTTTGTAATTATACTACTTAAAATTCACAAAAATAAAAGACAATTTAATAAGCTCTCGTATAAAATCAATGAAATGCATCAAATTTTATACGAGAGCTTTTACTAGGTGTTCTACAGGATCATTATAAAAGATGATATTGCTTCTCTAAAATTATACTTATAAAAATACGGCACCTCCATTCGGGCTTAATATCTGACCACAGAAAAAGTTCCCTTCATCAGAAGCTAGTAATAAAGCCGCTGCTGAAATCTCTTCTATTTTTCCTAGTCGCTTTAATGGTATATCTTTTTCTTTTTCAATCCACTCTTCATTCATATCACTTAAAATCATATCTGTTTCTACTGGACCAGGCGCTAATGTATTTACTAAAATATCTGGAGCCAGTTCTAGGGCTAAACTTTTCGTAAAGCTATTTACTCCTCCTTTTGCTGCTGTGTAGTGCGTAAAGTTCTCTCTACCTTTTAAGGAAAGTTCCGATGAAATATTTATTATCTTTCCAACTGAATCTTTATCCATCAGTGGGATTAGATACTTGGAAGTTAAAAATACACCCCTTAAATCAACATTGATTAGTCTATCCCAATCTTCTACTGCCATATCAACGATAGGAGATTCATTTCCAATAGTTCCTGCATTGTTTATCAGGATATGGATATTCTGGAATTATTATTTCTTAATTATCTCTTTTCCTTTGTACAAGATCTCTTCCTCTTGTTCAAATGATAGTGTATCGAGCCTTTCATGATAATATCCATGGTGTCCAATCGGATGATTATCTTCGGTGATTCTTTCAATTACAGTTGGATCTAATTCTGCTACTGCCCCTGGAACAAAGAAATTTGCTTTAAGATCATTATTTTTGAGAGTTCTTAATACTCGGTTTAAACCAACTGTTCTCCCTTATGTTCCAATAGATAAGAGTGACATTCTTGACTTGTTTTTTTCATCAAATAAAAAAGGTGTTTCCGCATCTATATCAAAAGATAGAACAACTGCCATCTTCTTTTGATCTGGTCACTCCATTTTGCGTTCTCCTTTCCGAGTATTTATTTCATATAGTTACTTATCAGTATGCAAAGCTAAAATTGAAATAAATTCATATACAATAGCTGCACCTAATTGTGCTGTTATTTCGGAACTATCTAGTGCCGGTAATACCTCAACTACATCAAAACCAACATAATTTAAATTAGGTAAGTTACGCACATAGTTAAGCCCTTCATAACTAGTAGCACCGCCAGGTTCAGGAGTCCCTGTACCTGGAGCATATGCTGGATCAAAGAAATCAATATCAAAAGTTAAGAACACTGGATTGTCGCCTACTCTTTTTGCAATACGACCTTTTAATTGTTCTGCTGAAATTTGGCGGAGTTCATCCATTGTTATAACTTCAAATCCCATATTTTTTGCTTCATCAACATCACCCGGATCATAGACGGTTCCCCTTAAACCAATCTGAATAGAACTATTAGGATCAATTACATTTTCTTCTAAAGCCCGCTTAAATGGTGTTCCATGTGTATATTTTTTCCCCCAATAGTTATCCCATGTATCACCATGCGCATCAAAATGAACTAAACTTATTGGTCCATAATGGTCTGCTAACCCCCTCAACTCTCCCAAAGTAAGTGAATGATCCCCTCCTAAGCCAATTGGAATAACATTATTCTTTGCAAGAAATGAATAATTCTCCTTAATGATTTGATAAGTATCATGAATATGACCTGGGATTAGTGGTAAATCTCCATAATCTATAACTGAACAATGATCAAACGGATTAATTTTGTGATATGCATTTGAAGGTCTCAGTAACATTGAAATCTCTCGTATACCTGAAGGTCCAAAGCGTGCCCCGGAACGATAACTTGCTGCTGTATCAAATGGTAATCCAACAATAGCAATATCAACATCTTCAGTTTTTTGTAAATGTTGTAGCTTCATAAAAGTACGTACTCCTGTATATCTAGGTGCATGACTGTGGTTCATAGGTCCATATTTAGGTGTTTTCATTACATATCCTCCTCAAGTAATTTAATTTTTTGTTTGATTAGAATAAATGAAATTTTCTATATTATACCTACTACTGTAAGCATTTTCATTTAGCGAAACGTAAAACATACTTCTTATTATTTTAACTTTTTGTCCAAAATAAAACAAAAACGTAGGCTGCCCTCTAAAGGCTCTCCCTACGCTTGTTTTAACAAATATAAAATTAGAAAATTATGACTATTCGTTTTCACTTGATTTTCCTGAATTTCTTATTTTTCTTAATCTCCTACACGTTCCCAAAAGTCAGCGTTAGCAATCCTAGCTACCTTCGGGTCAAATACTGAATCTTTTCCTGCTCTTCTTTGTACATCATAATCTTTCAGCGCCTGTAAAGCAGGTTTAATTAAAAATGTGAGCGCCACCATATTCAACCAAACTATAATAACGAAACCTAAATTACCAAGTCCCCAATCCAAGATGCGGAATTGATACTATTATAAAAGACAATGATTAATAGACCTAAACTTAAAATCTTTAACAGCCAAGTGACCTTCTTTTACCGATTCCGATCATGAAGGCAAGGCTTGTTTCAGCTTTATAGGAATACGTAGTCAAGCTTGTAAAAGCAAAGAAGAAAATAGCAACTGCTACAAATAGTGCTCCAAGTCAGTCACAAATGCACTAACCCTTGTTTTACAGGGGGAAACTTCAGCAGCCCCCGTTTCAAACGTCTCACTACCAAAAAACAGCAGCATTAGAGAAAGCTCCCCCTGAACTCCCCCAAGCAATAGCCGATCGATTGAATACCTCCTGGTTGCACCGAAATACTTTCTCCGTTAATACACGTTGTAGCTCTGACCTGTCTGCGCCCCGTATACACTCTTCTTAAATGCTAAAAGCAATCTGTCGTGGATATAGGGCATCCACCGGACCAACTTGTTCAAACATCGCTTTAATACTTTCTTGTGACGTAATATCAACCGTTACATCCGAGTTATTACGACTTGCTTTTATAATTTCTATCCAGTCGCCTTCCAACTCCTTTACGACTGCTTGCCCAATCGTTCCACTTGCTCCCACTACTAAAACTTTCATTCTTTAACACTTCTATCTTTCTATTTATAGTGCAGACAGCTGATTGATTAGCTGTCCGTTTTTATTGTTGCTTCAGTGCATCCTGCCGTCTTTTCTCTTATTCATTTATTTCTTTGCAAAGTGAAATCTTATTCCGCGGGGGTTTCTTCACTCCCACGGAATGTTAGTTAAACCAATCGGGCTGTTACAGGCTGTTAATCTCCCACTTAGAGTTTTTGGTTTTTCTCAATACTTGAGGGAGTTTTACAGCTAGTTACACTTCTATAAAACACATTAGCAAGCTGTGCAAATTCCTCCATGCTCAAGGATTCGCCCCGTCTGCCGCCATCAATCCCAGCCCGGTCCATTACTTTCTGTATCTCCGTCTTATTCATATCCGTAAATAGGTTTGCTAAATTATTTCGTAACGTCTTCCTTCGCTGGGCAAAGCTTGCCTTAACGATTCGGAAAAAGAAATCCTCATCCTCTACATGGACTGGTGGCTCCTTACGTAACTCCAGCTTTAGAATGCCGGAATCAACATTCGGCTGCGGATTAAATACGGTCTTCGGCACATTCATGACCACTTCCGCATTCGTATAATACTGAATAGCAATCGTTAAGGAGCCGTAACTTTTACTATTTGGTTCAGCTGCCATCCGCTCTGCCACTTCTTTTTGAATCATGACCGTAATACTTTCAACCGGCAACTGGTCATGGAGCAGCTTCAAAAGAATCGGTGTTGTAATATAATATGGCAGATTAGCGACGATGCGGATCGGCTGATTTTCTTTGAATTGTTCCTTGATTACTTCAGTGACATCCGCTTCTAATATGTCCTGATGGATGATTTCAATATTAGAATAGGCCTCTAAAGTGTCATCTAAAATCGGTAACAGGCGCTGGTCGATTTCAAAAGCGACAACTTTGTCCGCATGGATTGCAAGTTGCTCAGTCAAAGCACCGATTCCCGGACCGATTTCAATGACACCTGAATCTTTATCCACACCTGCATGCTTTAAAATATTTTGTAAGATGTTTACATCAATAATAAAATTCTGTCCTAAACTCTTTTTGAAAGCGAAGGCATATTTTTTCAGAATTTCTTTTGTCTTCGATGGGGTTGCAATATATTTAGTTGACATGTCAATCCTCCTGCTGGATGGCTTCTACTGCCGCTTCGAACTCTTCTTTGGAAATCTGGAACTGATTTAATCGTTTCAACAATTGTTTCCCGTTCGTATGGCCAATTTTCAAATGTTCTCCTAGCTGTTTTCTACGTTCACTTGCTTCTCTTACACCGATGAGGCGATTGATGAGAAGATCTTCTTTTGTGATTTCTCCTCGTGTTTCTTCGGTGAGTTCATATACTTTACGGAGTGCTTCTCTTATTGTTTCCGGGCTAGCGTGTTCAATGCCCAAACTCCTGTTATGCGCATTTTTCGCCCGTGCTTCATCCTGGGTAAGAAATGCATGCTTACAACCGGGAACGGCCTGGTCTATGATGTGGCGAATACGCTGGCCGGGATAATCGGGATCGGTGAAAATAATAACGCCCCGCTTTTCTTGCGCGTGACGGATTCGGTTAATGATTTCTTTATTAACCGCTGAACCGTTCGTCTCAATCGTATCCGCTTGGATTGCCTGATTAATTTTAGCTGTGTCGTCTCTACCTTCCACGACGATAATTTCTTTTATCTTCAAAACTTGCCCTCCACGTAAATAAAGCTCTTCCCATGATTTTACCATGAGAAGAGCATAATTCCTAAAATAAGTATTAGTCTATGATTTTCACTTGTACCGTACGTACTCCCCAATCATATGCTGCACCCTGATTCGGGACATGCACATCAATACGGTTTCCACGGATCGCACCGCCAGTGTCTCCAGCTATAGCTTCCCCATAGCCTTCCACCCATACTTTTGTGCCAAGCGGAATGACATTCGGGTCCACTGCGATTACTTTTTGATCTGGGTTGGCTTTTAAATTGATTCCAGTAGTCGTAACACCCGAGCAACCACCACAGGAAGCAGTGAATGCACTTGCAGTAACTGTTAGCGTTTTCCCGCTACTCTGTGACTCCTCCGATTTGTTAGCAAGTGTAACAAGCCCTGGATCCGCTTCTTGGACAGGCTCTTTCGTACCGATTGCTACTACACGGTTCTTGCTCTCTTTCGTAACTTCTTCTTCAATTATTTCCCGGGAAACTTCTTCCCCATTTTCTTTTGTAATCTTATACTTCTTTACAACTTGGCCATCTTCTCCTTGGGTAATAACCTTTTCTTCCCCTTTTTGCAGTGTGCTATCTTCTTGTTTCTCCGTTTCAAAAGCAACTGCCTCTTCTTTTTCCACCGTCTCTGTTGTCACACGAACAATATCAACGGTCGTATCCTTCTTTACCTTTTTGTCTAAAGCCGGCTTGATCTTATCAGCATCATTCAGCTCGATGTCATTCTCCTCTAGCAATTCTTCTACCGTGCCACCAGTGGTAGGAATGGTTAGCTCCTTACCGCCATCAACGACTGCAACATCAAATGCCTGCCTCACATCGATTTCCATACCGTCCTCAATGAACGCACCATCTTCATGTGAAACCTCGTCATGCTGGGAGAAGGTTAGATCTTGCTGTTTTAAAAATGCTAATACAGTATCTTCTGTTGTATAGAAACTCTCAGGCTTGCCGTCAATTGAAACGGTTACCTGCTTTGCTGTCTTATAATCGATTGTCATTCCGTTTTCAATTGGTGCTTCTTCCTCATGTGATAGTTCATCATGGGCACCAACTGCAATTCCCACTTCTGAAAATAGTTCTGCCACTGTGTTTTTGTGGGTGTTCACAACTTGTTCTTCTCCATTGTCTACGATGATTACTTCTTTTTTTGTTGCTTCAACTACTAGTAAGCTCGTAAATAAAACAAGTGCTAAGACACCAATACTCGAAAGAACCATTTTCGCTTTTGATGCTAGCATAAGCTTATGAAAAATTTTCATGCTCCTGCCTCCTTGTACGAAACCGATTATATTAATACGTATATGTAAAGTCAAAGCTATTCCGTTTACAATCAAATTACAATTCAATTACAGTTCGATTGTGGATATGTTTCATAGCCTCTAATCGGTTGGGAGACAAGGGTTACAAAATTATCTCTTTATTCAGATTAATGGTGTTTAGCATGTAAATTCTAGCTTATTAGGGGATGGATGTTTCTGGAAATAAGACATTGTTTACATTTATATAACAGAAATGAAGGAGTTCCGACATAGTTTTACAAAGTTTTTTCTTAGTAGAGGAAATATAGGAGAACTAAAGAAAAAAGACTGAGATATAACGAATCCCAGCCTTTTTATTTAGATGACAGAATATCCACCGTCGATAAAGAAGTGGGTACCTGTTATAAAAGTCATTATGGGAGCCATCCCTTTATATCGATGAGTTATTTTTAGAATATACAGCACATCTAAATTTCAAACTCTGATAAATCCTTTAATACATGAGTTGGCTGTACGTCATAAGTCAAAATATCTTCTCGTTTTGAAAAGCCACCCTCAATGTAAATGGTTGGAATTCCTGCGTGTATTCCTGCTAAAATATCCGTAAAATAATTATCACCAATCATTGCCACATTTTTTCTTGAAAGACCTATTAAATCTAAAGCCTTTTCCATAATAGTACTATTTGGTTTTCCAATAAAAATAGGTTCCATACCTGTAGAAGCACTAATAACAGATGCCAGTGCACCATTTCCTGGCATTAACCCTCGTTCTGTCGGAAGCGCCAAGTCCCCATTCGTTACAATAAAAGTTGCTCCATTATAGATTGCTAAACAGGCTTGAAAGTATTTTTCATAATTTATTTCACGGTCCAGTCCAAATACAACATAATCGGCTTCTTCTCCTTGTTCAACAAGAGTCAGCCCTTTCTCCTTCAGAGCTGATTGAAGACCCATTTCACCAATCATATAAATTCTTGCATTTGGGTTCTGGTCATAAACATACTGAGCAGTCGCCAATGAAGATGTATAAATTTGTTTTTCTGTAACCGGGTAGCCAAATGACTTCAATGTTTCTACAACCATTTGTGGTGTCTTTGTTGAATTATTAGTTAAAAACAAATAAGGTATTTCTCTTTCGTGTAGTTTTTTTACAAACTCTAATGTTTCCAGAATAACTTCTTTTCCACGATAAGCAGTGCCATCTAAATCAATGAAATATCCTCTATACATCCTAATCCTTCTTTCCAACTTTTATTATGTCTTTGAAATATCCATAAACCCTTCTCCAAACACGTCCCGCACATCATGAATTGCAACGAAAGCATCTTTATCCGTTGCCTTTACAATTTTCTTTAATTTAATCACTTCTTGTTTGCTAATAATGATATATAGAATTTCTTTTGTGTCTTTCGTATAATATCCATGTCCAGAAAAGACGGTAACACCCCTACCAATTGATAGATTTACCTGTTCGGCAATTTCATCCGGATTTTTGGTTATAATTGTAGCAGCTTTTTTCGGATTTAAACCCTCAATAATGAATTCCATTACTTTTGTTCCAATGTATAGCATAAGAACGGTCAACATCACTTTTTCTATCCCTATGATAAAGTAAGACCCCATGACAACAATTAAATCAAAGAATAACAAGCCATAACTGATACTCCATCCCAAATATTTATTCGTGATGCTAGCAAGAATTGCCGTTCCCGCAGTCGTACCCCCGACTCTAATAATTAAACCAATCCCTACACCAGCAAAGACCCCGCCAAATATCGCATTAATAATAATCTCATTTGAATCAACATTCCAGCTCTCTGTTAGATGCAAAAATAGCGAAAAGAATAATATCGTAATAATCGTATAAACGGTTGTTGTTTTTCCTAAAAACCGGTAACCTACGACGAGTAGAAATGAGTTTAATATGAGGTTAACAAGTCCGGGTGACCATTCGAACATATAGTAAAATATAATCGTTAACCCCGTTACTCCCCCTTCACCGAGCTCATTTGGTATAACAAAAAGATTAATCGATAGGGCAAATATTAAGGAACCTATTATAAGAAAAATAATATCTATTATTCTTTTCTTCATAACAATCTCACATCCTTTACTTGACTTAATTTTAATTTAAACAGAGAATGATTAACAAAACAAATTTATTTTAACTAAAGCATTAATTACTTTCATAATGGAGGGGTTACCGTGACCATTCAGCGGTATGAAATCTTTAATAAAATCGTGGCTATAGAAAATATTACAAAAGCCGGAGAGGAACTGAACCTCACCCAATCAACGGTCAGTCATGCGATTAAAAGTCTGGAAGATGAACTTGGATTCCGCCTGTTAGTCCGTAATCGCTCTGGAATTAACTTGACAAGGGAAGGGGAGAAAATTTACGAATATACGCGGAAAATCATTAACATGAATAATATTTTATTCGAAGAGTCAGCCGCATTAGTCGGAATGGAAACAGGCTGTATCAAGGTCGGGACTTTTTCACGTGTTACGACGAACTGGATGCCGACGATTTTTAAAGCATTTAAACAGAGCTATCCAGGGATATCAATTGAATTTGTTGAGGATGATTTTGACGGGCTCGAAGATAGAGTAATCGCTGGAGAACTAGACTGCTGTTTTACAACAAAACCGGCTGGTAAAAATATTGAATTTATTCCTTTAAAAAGAGACCCACTATATTGTATCGTATCGGAAGCAAGCCCCTTACACAAACAGAAAAAGATGAAAATGAGTCAACTGGAGGAATATCCGTTGATTCAGCCGGAAGTAGGCTGGGACAATGAAATCTATGAATTATTTCACCGACATCACATTGAGCCAAATGTAAAATATAAAATTTCGGACGATCATTCGATTTTTGCCCTAGTTGAAGCGAATATCGGGATCAGTATCCGGCCAGGACTCGTATTAAAACATTATTGGCATCATATTATCCCACTTGAATTTGAAAAGGAGGCATATCGGGTGATCGGAATTGCACATACTGACCAAGCATCACCTGCGACGAAAAGTTTCATTTCTAAAGTGATAGAGTTGTATCAAGATGACGAGTAAATAAGTTGGGACAAATAAAGTGAAACTTCATTCAGTGGGGGTTTCCTTTCCTCCCCACTGAATGTTAGTTGAACAGAATCAGGTATTTACGGACTGTATATCCCACACCCTCATATGTTGGGCTTCCCTCCTGTTTAGAAGTGGGGGTATTACAGACCGTTAATGCATGATAAAGACTTGATCTCCAGCCGTCCCATCTTTTTTAGTTTGATTCTATATTATAAAGATGAATTGCATTTTTCGTTGTCGCTTCAGCAACTTCTTCAAGCGTTATCCCCCGCAGCTCAGCAATTTTCTCAGCAACAAGCTTAACATAAGCTGGTTCATTACGCTTCCCACGGTTCGGATGTGGTGCGAGATAAGGTGCATCGGTTTCAATTAATAAGCGGTCCAGTGGCACTTCCTTCGCTACTTCTTTCGGTAGCGGGGCATTTTTAAATGTGACCGGACCACCTAACGAAATATAAAAATTCATATCTAAACAGCGTTCGACATATTGGACGGAATCATTGTAACAGTGCATAATGCCACCAACGGTATGAGCTTTTTCTTCTTCAAGAATTTGAATAATATCTTCCGTAGCTTCCCGATTATGGATAATAATCGGCATGTCTAATTTTTTCGCCAGTCGTATCTGTTTCCGAAACACTTCAGCTTGAACGTCTTTCGGGGATTTATCCCAGTGATAATCGAGCCCCATTTCACCGATAGCAACAACCTTTGGATGCTCCGATAACTCTTCAATCCAAGTTAATTCTTTATCCGTCATATCAATCGCATCGACTGGATGCCACCCAATAGCTGCATAAATCGTCTCATACTGTTCCGCTATTTCAATGGCAAGGGGAATCGTTTCATGGTCAAAACCAACAACGGTCATATGCGTAACCCCTGCATTAAAGGCACGCTGAATCGTTTCTTCGCGGTCTTCTTTAAATTGCCAAGCATTTAGGTGGACATGTGTATCAAATAACATTCTTTCAGCTCCTTTATATAAAGAAAAGAAACCCTGCTCCATGTGGCAGGGTAATTCTTTTTTATAGGTTTACGATATTAATGAACCATTCGGTACGTCTTGAGGTGCTTCAATAACGGTAAGTTTCCCGTCAGCTTCTGCAGAAAGAATCATACCTTGACTCACTTCTCCACGCATTTTACGTGGTTTCAGATTCGCGACAATTACTACCTTTTTACCTATTAATTCTTCCGGATTCGGATAGTGCTCGGCAATCCCGGATAAAATCTGACGATGTGCTTTATCGCCCGCATCAAGGCGGAATTTCAGCAACTTGTCCGCGCCTTCCACTTTAGCGCATTCGATCACTTCCGCAACCTTCAGTTCTACGCGGTCAAATTGATCAATTTTAATCTGTTTCTCTTTGCTTGAGACAAGCTCCGTTTCTTCTGGGTCCCATGCTTCTTCAGCAGTATCACCAGTCATTTGAGAACGGATATACTCCGCTTCTTCTTCTACATCAAGACGAGGGAATATTGGTGTCCCTTTTTTAATAACTGTAACATTTTCAGGGAAGTTCCCAAATTGAATGTCTTTCCAATCACCTGCTGTATCAACATTCAACCCGAGCTGTTCGAAAATCTTTTTCGGTGCGTGAGTGAGGAACGGTTGTAGCAAGGATGCAGCGATTCGCAAGCTTTCCGCCAAATGAATCATAACGCTTGCCAGTTCCGCCTGTTTGTCTTCCTCTTTTGCAATCTTCCACGGCTCGGTTTCATCAATATATTTATTCGCACGGGAAATCAGACGCCATACAGAGGCGAGCGCACTACTGAACTGCATTTTCTCCATCTCTGTCTGATAATCCGCAATTGCTTCTGCCGCTGTCCGTTGCAAGTCTTCATCAAATGCGGTAACGTTCCCTTTGTAGCTTGGAACTTGTCCGTCCAGATATTTATTGATCATTGCGACCGTACGATTAAGTAGGTTCCCTAGGTCATTCGCAAGGTCGAAGTTGACACGGGAAACGAAATCTTCTGGAGTAAAGACCCCATCACTTCCAAAAGCAACCTCACGCATCAAGTAATAGCGCAGCGCATCTAATCCGTAGCGTTCAACAAGCATTTCTGGATAGACGACGTTCCCTTTTGATTTCGACATTTTCCCGTCTTTCATTAATAGCCACCCATGGGCAAAGACTTGTTTCGGTAACGGTAAATCAAGGGCCATCAACATAATTGGCCAGTAAATCGTATGGAAACGGACAATTTCTTTACCAACCATATGAACATCTGCCGGCCAGTATTTATTAAATAGCTCATCATTTTCCGTACCATATCCAAGTGCGGTAATATAGTTCGTTAAAGCATCAATCCATACGTACACGACATGTTTTGGATTGCTTGGAACAGGGATACCCCAAGAAAAGACGGTACGCGATACTGCCAAGTCTTCCAGTCCCGGCTTAATAAAATTATTGATCATTTCATTTTTACGGGATTCCGGTTGAATGAATTCAGGATGTGTTTCGTAATATTCAAGTAAGCGGTCTGCATACTTACTCATTTTAAAGAAATACGATTCCTCTTTGATCAGTTCAACTGGATGTCCACTGTCCGGGGATTTCCCAGCAACGATATTTCCGTTCTCATCGTATTCCACATCGACTAATTGTGTTTCCGTATAGAACGTTTCATCTGGAATAGAATACCAGCCTTCATACTCATCAAGATAAATATCACCTTGTTCAAGGAAACGTTCAAATATATCCTGTACAACTTTTTTATGGGTTGGATCGGTTGTACGGATGAATTTATCGTTGCTAATTTCAAGCAACTTCCAAAGTTTCTTCATTCCTTCTGCCATTTCGTCCACGTAGGCTTGCGGTGAAACATTCAACTCTTCTGCTTTTTGTTCAATTTTCTGCCCGTGTTCATCACTTCCCGTAAGATAGAACACATCATATCCGGTCATTCGTTTATACCGCGCCATGACATCACAGGCGATTGTGGAATACGCATTACCAATATGTAGCTTTCCACTTGGATAATAAATGGGTGTTGTTATATAAAAGGTGTTTTTCGAATTACCCATGGTGAACCTCCTCATTAGTATCTTTCTACCTAAAATCTATTGTAACGATTATATAAGAATTTGCCAAATACCGCAAAAGTGCTAAGCCTCATGTCTTAGCCAATCGGCAAGTCTTCTTTATCCCGTCATGAGGTAAAGGAAGTCTTGCTAGTAGCTGGGTCTGGGCGTGGTAGTTAGGCTATTACAAAAAGCTAAAATTGTAATTGGTTATAATTGGCTAAACCGCGAATATAAGATTGTTTTCGACAAATGGATTCATCAATTTTCTAACTAATGAATATTTTGAGAAATAAAATTGACATTATTTAGTGATGTTGTTATTCTATTGCTAAGTAAAGATGTTGCTATTTGTATTCTTTTAGTTTAACTAGAGTTATCAGTAATTGCAGAATATAGAGATAAATATAAAGTATCTGCGATTATTTAGATAAAGAAAACAAGGAAATTGGCAGCGTACATATAAAAAGCGCCATTTCCAACATTATCTGGGGAGGATAAAAATATGAAATCTACTGGAATTGTTCGCAAAGTCGATGAGCTTGGGAGAGTCGTAATCCCAATCGAGTTAAGACGTACACTGGATATCCACGAAAAAGATCCGATTGAAATTTATGTGGATGATGACAAAATTATTTTACGGAAATATGAATCTCGGATGGAGTGTCAGATTACTGGTGAAGTATCCGATGATAACTTGCTTCTCGCGGGTGGCAAACTCATCCTAAGTAAAAATGGAGCCACTGCGCTAATTAAGGAAATTGAATCTCGCTTAGTTAACTGATTATTACTACCCTATAGGGGTAAGTTCCTTCATAGGCTCTAAAAATAAATGAACTGGGTTGAATCTGCACCCAGTTTTATTTTTGTGTAACTCCTAGTTCTGAATATGATAGTTTTGGTAGACTTCCCGCTTCGGAATTCCTCGGTCTACTGCTGTTTGCTTAATTGCCTCCTTACTCGATAATCCTTCCTTATCCATATAGTGTTCGACATGCTCTTTCATATCGAGCCCTGTCCACCAGTCCCCTTCAGTATCTGTCTCATCCTCACTTACTCCTTCTACGACGATGACGAACTCACCCTTCAATTCATTTGTTTCCGTCCAAGCGAGCACTTCTTCCATTGTCCCACGAATATATTCCTCAAAACGTTTCGTAAGTTCGCGGGCTAATACAATTTCTCTATTTCCTAATGTTTCATGTAGAACATTCACTGTTTGTTTTACCCGGAATGGGGATTCATAGAATAGGAGCGTTGCTGAGATTGATCTTAACCGTTCAAGTACTTCCACCATTTCTTTTTTCTTCCGTGGCAAAAATCCATAAAAATAAAATTCTTCAGTAGAAAGTCCTGAACCGACAAGGGCACTAAGGGCAGCGTTTGCGCCTGGTAAAACAATGACTTTAATATTACGCTCCAATGCGGCTTCAACAATATCTGTACCCGGATCAGAAATGGCAGGCATTCCCGCATCACTCACAACAGCGATTTTGGCTCCTCTTTCCGCTTCGTTGATCAGCTTTTCTATTTTTTCTTTCTTCGTATATTCATGATAACTCGTAAGCGGGGTAGTAATTTCAAAATAATTGAGGAGTTTCCTCGTATTGCGCGTATCCTCTGCTGCAATAACAGTCGCCGTCTTTAACGTATTCAACGCTCGGTACGTAATATCCTCTAAATTCCCAATCGGTGTGGGAACAAGGATAATGGCACCTTCTATTTCATTTGCAAAGCTTTTTTGAATCATCATTTCCGCACACACTTCTTTCTATTAGCCCCGATTAACGCTTCCTTCTGAGGACGTGGGAGCTGCTTGATTTGATATTCCCTTTGTAATGCTTCTTCCTTTGTCGGAAATTCCTCTATATGTACCACTTCAAAGGGGCCTCGGCCTCGGGTATATTTTGCCCCTTTCCCTGATTCATGCATCATGAGCCGGTGGGCAAGATCGTTTGTATAGCCTGTATATAACGTATTATCCTTACATTTCAACATGTAAACGAGATGTGCTTTAGCCATAGATAATGCTCCTAGCTTCCTCCGTATAGCTTCCATCGTCATTATAAATATATAGTGGAGGAAGAAGTTTGATATCCGGTTTCCCGTCTCGAATCCCTTCGACTAGTAGCATGTTCGCTTCTTTTCCATGCTTTGGATAAACAAACTGGATCCGTTTGGGTTCTATTCTTTCCTGCCGGAAGCGTGCAATAATATCGACGAGTCTTCCCGGCCGGTGAACCATTGCAACTTTTCCGCCTGGACGGACGTGTAATTTACATGCTTTAACAACATCCTCTAACGTACAATAGACCTCGTGCCTTGCAATCGTGAGGTATTCATTTTCGTTATGCTCCGTTGCTTTTGGCGAACGGAAATAAGGTGGGTTACACGTTACTACATCAAAACTGCTATGACCAAGCACTGGCAGCATTTCCTTTAAATCGCCGTGGATGACAGAAAGCTGCTCATTAAGGTTATTTAACGTGATATTTCGCTCTGCCATTTGATAAATCCGTTCTTGGATTTCCACACCTGTAATCTTCGCATTGCTCCTTTTCGACAATAGTAAAGGGATGACGGCATTTCCCGTACATAAATCGAGGATTGTCCCACGTTTGATTGGAATACTTGCAAAATGGGCAAGCAATACTGCATCAAGTGAAAAGGCAAATGCTGTTGGGCTCTGGATAATTTTCATCGACTCATCGGCCAATAAGTAATCGAGTCGTTCGTCACCATATAGTTTTACCATATTTGAATCCTTTCTATGCTAACACCTTAATAAAGTGAAAACTTCATTCAGTGGGGATATTACAGACCGTTAATTCGTGAGAAAACTGCCCTATTTTTTATAATAGGACAGTTTTAGCTAGTTCGTTATTTTCTCTTTGCAAAGAAATCCAGACAAAAAATACAATCTTCATTTTGTCGTGGACTTCCAAATTCTAAATTACAAATATGAAAACCTTCATCGTAAAGCCTTGCAAGGTTGTCACGGCCTTCACCTGGTAAGTATTCTTTCGTATCTTCATCTTTATTGTTTTGCTTCTGTTTTTCTTTTTCCTGATTCGTTTGCTCTAAATGATTGCGCAAATTGTGATTCTCTACTTGCAGGCGATGATTTTCTTCAAGCACGCTACTCAGTTGCCCTTTCAATTCGCCAAGTCGTTCATATAGTTCACCAATTTGCTTTTCCATATCGGCAACCTGGTCAAATATTTCCCTATTATTCACGCCCACTCACCTCTTCACTACTTTGTGGCCTGCGCTAACATTCCTTCTTCGATCATTTCATCCAATGTATATTCAATCGTACGTTCTTGTTCTTTTAATTCTATGTGTACGAGTTTTTCCAGGATATTTAAACCAACAACCTTGCCCTTACCGTGTGGCGTTTTAATCGCTTCGCCAAAGTCTGGAAGTTCTCTTTTAGCTTCTTCATAATGATCATTTTCATACTTCAGGCAACACATCAAGCGGCCGCATAATCCGGAAATCTTCGCTGGATTAAGGGACAAGTTTTGATCTTTTGCCATTTTAATCGATACCGGCTCAAAGTCACCTAAAAAGGTCGAACAACAAAGCATACGTCCACATGGTCCAATACCACCAAGCATTTTCGCTTCGTCACGGACACCAATTTGCCTTAATTCGATTCTTGTCTTGAACATCGCTGCGAGGTCTTTCACAAGATTACGGAAATCGATCCGGCCGTCTGCCGTGAAATAGAAGATGATTTTATTCCGGTCAAATGTATATTCCACATCAACCATATTCATCTCCAGTTCATGTTCTATGACCTTTACAGAACAGGCTTCCATTGCTTTCTGGGCTTGTTTCTGATTCTCGACAACGGTGCGTTTATCTTCATCGGTCGCTACTCGAATCACTTTCTTGAGCGGGAGGACAACATCTTCCTCGTCCACCAGCTTACTCGCAATAACAACTTTCCCAAACTCGATCCCGCGAATTGTTTCCACAATTACATAACTATCCGGTGTAATCTGTTCTTCCCCTGGATCAAAATAATATATTTTACCCGCCTTTTTAAAGCGGACACCAATTACTTCTATCATTCTATTTTTTTCACCTCTTCATTTTCAGTACGAGCTGCTCCATTACTAATGTAGGCTGGACATTTTGTGAGAGTTTCCGTTTTGCCTGGATGACGTAATCAAGCAGTTTCGATAAATGATGTTGTGAAAATTTCATCGAGCTCTTCTCGAGTAATGCATCCGCCGGTTTGAAAACGGTCATCGCATCCTCATTCCCAATATGGTAATAGAGGACGTCACGCAGGGCAAGGAGTAATATATCAAGCCCTCGGTCGTGATCATCTCTCTCTTTAAAATGTGCGAGCCATTTACTGTGGAGATAGAGATAAACATTTTCATGATTCGTGGTGAGCATTTCAATTAATTGTAACACTAGCTTTCTTGCTTCCACAAACCATTCGTCTTGGACAACCTGGAACGCATCATCCAAATTATTCGTCAGAGCACTCATCAAGGTAGCATCCTGCTCCCGCATCCCTTCTGTAACCAACTGTTTCCGGAATTGGATAGGATTGAGGGGTTTTAAATCAATGACCTGACAACGAGAACGAATCGTTGCTAGAATCGCTCCACTGTTCTCCGTAAGCATCATTGCTGTCGTCTGTTTACTCGGTTCTTCTAAAAACTTCAGGAGACTGTTCGCTGCATTTACCGTCATCCGGTCCGCATGTTTAACAACATACACCTTCTGATTGGATTCCATCCCTGAGTAGGAGAATTCCTTTTGCAAATGCTGCACCTGCTCCTTCGATATGGATAAACCTTCTGGCTCGATCCAATGAACGTCCGGATGGTTGCCAGAAGTGATTCGTTTACAATTAGTACAGGTGTTACAAGGCTCAGCCCCTTGTCTATTTTCACAGAATAGACTCTTTGCCATGACAAGGGCGATCTGTTCTTTTCCAGTTCCTCGTTCACCTTGTAAAAGATACGCATGAGAAATTCGGCCTTTTTCTATACTGTTTGTGAGAATCTGAGTTGCCATTGGCTGTATTTCTGTTAATTCAGACCAAGTATTCATGGGTATCCTTCCTTATCATCTAGCGCTTTCGCTTTTGTTACGTCTAGCTCTAGCGCCCAGCGACTAGCAGATTTCCTGCTCCTCCGTCGATAAGTCAACATCAGCTTCCTTTGGTCGCTGTGTTTCCTTTATCTCCTGCGGACCAGTCCAATCTGTACGTCGCTGAACGGGCGCTTTCGCTTTTGTTACGTATATATGTTAATCAGTAAACCCTTGATTTCGCCTATAAGGTCAAGGATATCTACCGTCTTCTTTTCCTGATTCATCACTTCTTCTGTGAGTTCCAATAGCTTGTCATCAAGCTCTTTAATAATCGTCAGTTTACGGCTGCTGCCATCGAAACTGAACGAATGTCCGTGTTGTAATTTATAACCGGTCGAGACTGTTTCTTGTAAAAATCCTTTGATCATTCGTTTAAATTTAACAAGCTCCCGCATCGTGCGGTAGTGTGCTAATTTTTCCCCTTGCTTTGAAATGTTTTGTATTAATTGCTGCAGTTCTTGCTGTTTCAAATTCTGAGATTCGGATTGTACTAATTTTTGGAAGGACTGGGTCTCCGCATGAATTGGCCTAGGGATCTTTACTTCTGTCTGCGATTTTATTTCCTGGCTGATTTTCATTCCTTCTCCACTCCTTCCATTTTTGTGCTTTTCCAAGGAAAAATAAAATAAAATCCTCTGTATTACAAAATTGCGAGCAATGGCCACGTCCAGCACCAGTGCCCAGCAAAGTCCAAATGAATTACTTCTTGAGTAAGCCTCTATGAGTAATCTTCTTAAGGCTTTGTAAAACGACTTATCCTGTAAAGGCGCTTGCGCCTTTGTTCGCTTTAGAATTGAATAAATGATTCAATCGGCACGACAAAGACGGTTGCGCCACCAACTTCGACTTTAACTGGCTTCGGTATATACGAATCAGCGCTTCCTCCCATTGGTGAAATTGGAGCAACCATTTGTTCACGCTGGGAGCAATTTTCTTTAATAATATCTAGAGCTGCATCAACTTCATCGTCATTACAACCAATCATTAAAGTCGTATTACCTTCTTTTAAAAATCCTCCTGTTGAAGCAAGTTTCGTCGTTTTGAAATCTTCTTCCGCCAGCGCATTAACGAGACGGGTGGAATCCTTATCTTGAAGCACAGCAAAAATTAATTTCATTGGTTTAGTCTCCCTTCTTATTTTAAATAAGCTAAAATACAATCCAATGCACTTCTCTCAACATCTTGGAAGGCCTGGTTGGCATTGATTTTTTGAATGCGGTTTGGATACTGCTCATGAAGCAATTGATAACCTTCATACACTTTTTCATGGAAAGCAATTGTCTCTAGATCTAAACGGTTCTTCTCTCTATTCTTATTCGCCGCAATCCGCTCTAATCCCTTTTTTGGAGCGATATCAAATAATAATGTTAAGTTCGGCATCACATCCTGGATGGCAAATTGATTAATCTGGAACACTTCCTCCATCCCAAGGCCCCGGGCATACCCTTGGTAGGCGAGGCTTGAGTCGATAAAACGATCACAGAGCACAATTTTTCCTTCGTCGAGTGCAGGAAGGACTTTCTCTACCAGATGCTGTCTGCGGGCGGCGGCATAGAGTAATGCTTCTGTGCGTTCCTCCATCTTCGTGTTCGCACGGTCATGGAGGATCGTGCGGATTTGTTCCGCAATGTCAATTCCACCCGGCTCTCTTGTTGCTACAACTTCATAGCCCAAGTCTGTTAATTTATCAGTTAATGCGTGGAGAACGGACGTCTTTCCCGCTCCTTCCACACCTTCAAACGTTATGAATTTTCCCTTCACTGCTTTTTCTCCTTCAGGTTATTACTTAAAAATACGGATACCTTCATTCCGCTGTTGAATTCGTACACCACGGGCAGTGAGCTGTTTGATTGCTTGGATATGCTCGTGGGTCACCACTTCTCCTTTTAATATAAAAGGAATTCCCGGCGGGTAAGGAATAACTGGCTCAGCGGCAACTTCCCCGATACTTGCTTCTAAGGGGATGAGTTTAGTTTCCAATCCTTCCATCTCTCTATAGGACAAAGCTAATTCTTGCCATTTGCTAGCAAAAAAGTTTACTACCTCTATTGTAGCATGATTTCGCTCGTTTTTTAATTTTTCATTGACAGAATGGATGACTTTTTTCAAGCGATTCCATTCAGTAAATGGTGCGAGCCCGAAAATAAAAAGAATTTGCCGATCCGTCACGAGCTCCGGGTATATTCCTTGCGCTTCAAAGAGCATGGCAGCCTCTTTTGCAGTATACCCATCTTTCAGCTGAATTGTTAATTTTAATGGATCGTTGGATGAGATAATTTCCCATTTGTCGAATGTTTCGGCTGCGAATAGTGCTCTGATTTCTTCCGCGTCAGTAAGTGCTTTCTGAATCGTTTCTTCCGTCTGATTGGCAAGAAAATAGCGCGCGATATCTAAAGAAGCCATAAGCGGATAAGATGGGCTGCTTGATTGAAGCATTTGTAATCTGTAAGCTAGGCTTTCTTTCGTGACACGTGTTGAATTTATATGTAAATAAGAAGCCATTGTCATTGCTGGAGCCATTTTATGAGCAGAGTGTACAACAACGTCCGCACCAAATTTTAAGGCGGTAGACGGAAACGGATTTCCTAGACTAAAATGGACTCCATGTGCTTCATCAACAAGAACAAGGGTGTTATTTTTATGAGCGAGTTCAATCATTGCTTTTATATCATACGTCCGTCCAAAGTAGTCTGGGTACATCAGAATAACAGCTTTTGCATCTGGATGTTCAGCAAGTGTGTCCGCGAGTGTTTCGTATGCTGGACTTGTGAACCTATGAACTTCTGAGTCGTATTCCGGTGCGATAAAAATTGGCTGCGCACCAGCGAGTTCGAGGCCATTCATGATGGATTTATGACAGTTGCGCTGGACAATGACCTTCTCTCCTTGCTTACAGGTTGCGAGAATCATGGCAAGATTGCCTACCGTACTCCCATTGATCAAGAAGAAGGTATGATCAGTTTGGAAAAACTCAGTTGCGAGCTCTTCTGCTTCAGCAATTGCTTCTTGAGGCGCGTGCAAGTCATCGAGGCCTGGAAGCTCAGTCACATCAAGCTTCAAAATGTGCCCATAATATGTCTGCGCTTGTTCCGGAAATATTGCACCATTTTTATGGCCAGGCACATGGAAGGAAAGTGGGTTGGTTTCGGTGAATTCTTCCAGCATATGTAGAATTGGAATGTTTTTTTGCTTCATTGATGGGTACCTCCTCCTGTTAGGTATAGTTTAACATAGAGCTTGGCTGGGCGGGAGGGTGCTCAGTCGTCCCAGGACCCCTCCCATTTGTGAACCTCAGCATTTGAGTTGTTAACTTCGGCATTTGCAAATTTACAGTACATTTATTCAAACGGAGCTGTTGGAAAATGAGATATTGTTCATAGTAGAAGAAAATCCCGCACAACAACGAAAAGACCCCTTTTAAAAAAATATCTAAAAGGGGCTCCGCTTAATAAATATGTTCAACCTTATAACCATCATCTTCAATCAATGAAACAATGCTTGGTTCTTCCACCATATGCATCGCACCGACAAAGACAAAGTACGTTTCACCGCTATCTTCTTCAAGCAGTTCAAGAATCGTGTCTGCCATGCCAATATTACGATTCGTATTCATTTCCTCCATGTATTCTTCATAGCCTTCAAAACTTTCCTCAACATCAGTTGTTCCACTCAATTCTTCCGTTGCACCACTCAACCAGTGTGCGGTGATTTCATCTAATCCTTCCGCCATATCATCATAATTTAAAATAGCATTTTCCAGCATTTCGAGTTGTAATTCATCGGAGAATCCTGATAGCATCATGAGCTGTTCTTCAAATGATTCCAGTTCTCGGATTTCTTTTCCATCCTCGGCCGCTCGGTCTAAGAAATATTGGTCCACCGCATATTCTGGACTATATTCCGTCTCCTCCAGCGCAAATTCCATCAGCAGCATTTCCATGAACCACGGCTTGAATTGCTGAACCATTTCGATGCTTATGCCATTCTCTTGAAGGATTTCCTCTAAAGCTGCATATGTATCCTCGGTTAAATCATCAGCTATCGTCTGGCCGTCTTCGTACATGGCAAGCTCCATCATCAACGTTTGAGAAATGCTAGGATCGACCTCATTCAAATCAATTTCAGGCAGAACAACATCAGATTCTTCATAAGCATCCTCAATTTTTTTATTTAATGGATAGAAATCTTCATTGCCTACATGAATCGTCCCTTGCAGATAAACAGTCGTGTCCTCATTTTCTACTTTCCAGAGAAAACCGCCATCATTCCGCTCCTCAGCCGTATCACTTTGACAACCGAAAAGCACGGTAACCATGACAATCATCGTAAGTAAAATTTTCTTCAACTAATCACCTCTTTTTCATATGGACAAATCAATTATAACTATTCAGAAAGTTAAAAAGAAAACTCTCATCCAGAATACCATGCTGGTAACTGACTTTGCAAAAGTTTCCTGTCTTTGTCTTTAGATATAAATGCAAAATAAAAAGCCTTTGCGAAAACAAAGACTCTAGGAAAATAACTGTTGCTGGTTTACATTTTTTAGTTTTTTCACGTAGTAACGGTACTTCTCTTCGCGTGGTTCTGTGTGGATTATATTATATTCGCACTCCTTGCAAATAAACATCGTGTATAAATGAATCCCATGCTCCTTATCTTCCTCACAGATTCCGCAGTGTTTCAGCGCTTTAGCTTCCATCTCCCCACCTCCATGAGCATAGTATCTCCTAATCTGTTGTATCTTATTCACAAAATGTGAAAAATGCTATTTTCATAATAAAAATGGGCGTATGGAGGCAAGAAGGTAAATAGAATGTGCACATGATTGGGCGGAATCGGGACAAATGCACTGACCCCATGTCCCAGTTTTACAGAATGAAGACATGGAGGGCTACGAGGGATCCGACACCGAATAGTCCAAGTAGGCCGGAGACGAGGGCGGTGAATAGGTTAATTGGGACGTGGATGCCGAAGTTTGCCCCGAATACGTTGACGAAGAATAATAATAAAACGCCAATTACTAGTTTCACAGACCCTTGTCCAATTATTTTCATTGGCTTGACAGGTGCTCCAATGGTGAGGAGCAAGACAATAACGGAAATCATAATGATAATGATTAAAGTTGAACTCATTTCTTACACTCCTTCGACATTAAAATTAGTGCTCCAGTGGGACAGTTGCTCTGACCCCGTGTCCCGGTCATCTTATATATATGCGCTGGAAATAATTATAGAAGTGAAAGGTATAGAGCGTATTCCAATAACTCTTTTATGGTGGTATTCTTAGAATGTCAGATAATGGAGGGAGGTGGAAATTCTGAATTTCGCTGAGATAAGAAATGAGCTATCCATTAGAGGAAAAAATGGAATTGGCTTTCTAGCAGCAGGGTTAGTTGTTTGGATGATCATCACAGTCATCTTTTTAACAAATCTCGATATTTATTATAAAACAATTGGTATGTTATTTGCGACGGGAGTTATGTTCCCGCTTTCAATTGCTTTTAATCACCTTCTGAAAGCAGATTGGAAATTAGAAGGGAATCCTTTAAGTACCCTCGGTTTGATTTTAAATGTCGCCCAATTTGTCTATTTTCCCATCCTTTTTTGGGCGATTGGCACAAATACGGAAATTGCTGTTATTTTTGCGATTATTACAGGGGCGCACTTCTTTCCATATGGTTGGTTTTATCAGTCAAAAGCCTATTACGTCATGTCGCCAGTCATCTCCATTGCGATTATGCTGATCGGCTGGAATCTAGCGGTAGAAAGATTATGGATTGTGCCGCTCACGACGGTAATTCTACTTTCTATCTTAGTTATTTGGCTGTATCAAGAATACCGCGGTAAAACAAACGAATAGTCCTGCCAATGGTAGGACTTTTCCAGATCAAAGGCGCAAGCGCCCTTACAGGCTAAGTACGCGATTCGTTTCGAACGCTTGGGACTGCGATTACTCGTCCCACCGAAGAGCATTTGTACTAGCACTTCCAGTAGTCGCAGCAACGTACAAACTGTGCCTCCCAGGATGGGAGGTAGTTCGATGTTGCCTCATACGTGAGCGAACTTAATTGAACTTCCTTTTTACCAGAATGAGATACTTATTTATGAACAAAAATGGCTCCCTGATCGTAATTTTGTAGGTTGATTTTGGCATACTGAATAGCAAGTAAAACAAATCAGAGCTACATTACGAAAGGAGCCATTACAATGAAGAATACCGCAACATGCGTTGGTTTAGACGTCTCGAAGGAAGAAATCGCTGTCGCAATCACTAAGAAAAGCCTAGATACTACGGTATGATTCCTAACACACCAGTGGCCTTAAGTAAATTAGGAAATAAACTAGGAAATATTGAGTATCTAAAAGTATGTTATGAAGCAGGACCAACTTTGACCATTTTCTACTGTTGTTCCTAAACAATCGCGCTCTTTTGTGGAAGATGTAAAACTATAACAGAGATCACGCAACAACATAGTGCTACTCGATTTCCTCAAGCGGTATATCCTTTATATGTGTTGCGATCCACCAAATGTGCCCAAATGGATCCGTTACACCCCCACGTCGATCACCTTCCGGATGATCTTCTACAGGCATCAGTTCCTTTGCACCTGCATCAATAGCTTGTGCAAAAAGAGCATCTACGTTCTCGACATAAAGAAAAAGATGTATTGTAGTTCCTCCAAGAGACTCAGGGCTCTTCATAATTGAGTGTCTCGGAAACTCGTCCACAATACATGCTCATTACGCAATTCATCAGCCGGTAGGTTAAGAAATGGGAAAGCACCACCGGGCTTAAAATGAACCCCTATGGTTGACGCTTGACATGCTGTGTCGATAACAGCAAAATTTGAATGCGGACCAGAGATCAAGCTTCCACGTAAACTTTTGAACTGTTCATGATTCTTTTGATCGTATACATTAATCAAGTCTTCTTTAAGATTGATAATCAATTCCATAGACCCGTCCGGAAGTACTCGCTCCATTTTGTGAGGTGGGTGATAGCCTTTATATAGCCAAAAAATATTTATATAAGCCGACAAGGGGGGATGTGGACGGTATGTACGAAAAAGAGTCATAACAATCACTACCTTCAATTGTTTCTAAATAACATATACCATATTTTCAGTTTACGTCAAAGCATGGATTTTTTAAACTCTTCTCAGCAAAGATACCCTTTAGAATCACCGGTGAAAAATATTTAAGAAAATCATGTGCAAATACATTGACCAGAGTGATAAATATTACTATTACCATCCAAGGCGAAGGGTGCAATGGAATCGAAGAGACATTGATACTATCACATCAATGTCGCTGGAATCTTTTTGCTCCTTGTGGCTGTAGGAACCGAAACAAACCAATTCGCTTAACATCATATATTTCTTTCCATGTATTTAAGTTTTTTAACAATTCATCAAAGATTTCTTGTTGAGATAACTTAACATCCCCAATCACCTGTAGCTTTGAAATAAAGTTTGATTAAAAACACATTGTAAATTCCTGTTTTGGATGGCAAAGTTAATAGGTGTATATAATTTATTTAATAAGAATTCGGCTATAATTTAAATAAGGATGGTGATTGATTTGAGTTTAACAGACAAAAATTTCAACACCTATGAAGAATTCGAAGAGAAACAACAACAAACGGATAAAATATTGGAATATATTGATGGAATTATTTACATGTCCCCATCTCTAAGTATAAAACATCAAAGGATATCGTCTTTTCTTCACGGAGAACTTCATAATTCATTAAAAAATAGCGGTTGTGAAGTGTTTTCTGCACCAACGGATGTAATGTTTGAACAAAACGAGAATAATAAAAATAAAAATAAAAGAGTTGTTCCTGACTTATTTGTGACATGTAATCCTGAAAACTTCACTGAAAATGAATATGTAGGAGCACCAGAATTTATCATTGAAATATTAAGTCCATCAAATAAATCTCACGACTTAGTAAGAAAGCTAAATCTTTATATGGAATATGGAGTTAAGGAATATTGGATTGTTGATCCAATGGAAAACCGCATAATGATTTATACACTTGATGAAAATGCAGAGGTGCAATTTGATTTAGTCAACGAGAACGAGATAGCGACTTCTAGACTATTTGAAAACTTTAAAATCGAAACTAAAAATTTGTTTTTTGATTAAATACAAAAGTTAACAAACAACAGCAAATATCTCGCTGTTGTTTGTTTTAATGTTAGTCCACGGAACATCTGTAAAAAACTCGCGTTCGATTAACTTTAGTATGAAAACCCACGGATATTAGGATGCTCACCGTCGTAGAGTATTTTTGCCTTCGTGGCGTGTGCTTAACGATTAAAGTACCTACACATACCCTCGGTATAAGTTCCGAAAAACTTGACATGGGGCCACTGCGTGTATGCTTCTGCAGCCAAGACGCCAAATGAAAAGATATCTGGCTGCACCTGTGAGGTTATCACAGCATCTTTATTTTATAGTTTCTTATCTTTGAACAAAAAACAGACGTCCAGGCGTCTGTTCATTTCTTATCTTGTACATATAATGCATTTACATTGCGGCGTCTTGCTTCGCGGAGCAAGTATAAGTATTTTGCCTGTGCGACTTGTTCTGCGGCTATACTTTCCAAGGTCCGATCGATGCTTCTCATCCCCAGCTCGCGAATTTGCTTCCATTCCCTTTCTAAAGCAAAAATACTATCAAGTAACTCCGTATCTATATGTTTCTTTTTCAGCTTTCTTGCCATGTTCTTCACCCAATCTTATAAATCTCTTCTTCCTTCTAATGCCCTTGATAGTGTCACTTCATCCGCATATTCCAAGTCTCCGCCTACTGGAAGTCCGTGGGCGATTCTTGTCGTACGAATGCCAGATGGCTTCACTAATCGGGAAATATACATTGCAGTTGCTTCCCCTTCTATATTGGCATTGGTCGCCAGAATCAGCTCTTCAACCTCTTCATCTTTCAAGCGATTTATTAGATCAGGGACATTGATATCTTCTGGTCCAATTCCGTCCATCGGCGAAATTGCACCGTGAAGAACATGATATTTACCATTGTATTCCTTCATCTTCTCCATTGCGATGACGTCTTTCGGATCTTCCACCACACAAATAATCGACCCATCCCGACTTGAATCCGAGCAGACTGCACAGATTTCCTTATCTGTAATATGACCACAAATCGAGCAGTGGGTCAGTTCGCGCTTCGCATTCACTAATGCATTCGCGAAGTCCAAGACATCATCGTCCTTCATATTCAAAACATAAAAAGCCAGACGAACAGCAGTTTTCGGGCCAATTCCTGGCAATTTCATAAAGCTATCCATCAGCTTTGATATCGGTTCTGGGTAATACATTCATTATGCCTCCTAAACGATAAGGGCAAAAAGCACCTGCTTAATACAAAGACGCAAGCACCCGTTTAGCAACGAGTTTGAAGTTTACTAGCTGCTGGGTGCTTGGCCGGACGTGTAAAAACAGGTACTTCAAGCCGAAAGCGATTCATACGAGTGAGGTTACCCGTCGAAACGCGTTTATTAAAACATTCCAGGCATATTTAAGCCTTTTGTAAACTGTCCCATCGTTGCTTCTGTTTTATCATCGATTTGCTTCAACACATCATTCGTTGCGGCGATGATTAAATCTTGCAGCATTTCAACATCATCTGGATCGACTACTTCTTCTTTAATTTCTACATCTGTGACTTCTTTTTTGCCGTTTGCCGTTACAGTTACCATACCACCGCCGGCAGAAGCCTCAAACGTCATTTCATGTAGTTCTTCTTGCGCCTTCATCATTTTCTTTTGCATTTTCTGCATTTGTTTCATCATATTATTCATATTTCCTCTCATGGAAATACCTCCTCATTATCATTTCTTATATTTTTTAAAAAAGAGTCTTACTCTTCTATTTCTAATAAATCATCACCGACAAGTTTCCTTGCTTCTTCAACGAGCGGGTCACTTTGTTTCGCTTCATTTTCCTCAGGCTTATCCTTTTCATGAGAATCGAGGAATGCTTGCCTGACCTCCAGCCAATTTGCCTCAGGGATTGGAATAATTTGCAGCTGTTTTCCTACGACACTTGCGAGAACAGATTCAACCAATTCTCGATTATCGAGGAAAAGATTACAGTGAATCTCATATTTAAATGCAACAACGAGCGCGTCCGGTGAAGCTGCAACCGGCTTACTATCCTGAATCGTTGCATGGGCCGGGGCATTCGTGCCTTTAAGCCTTTCTAAAAAGTTCGCCCAGTTTCCTTGTACTTGGCGTAACTCCTGCTTCTCCGCTTCCCTTAAAACAGCATAGATCTGTTCAGTTGGAACTTTAAAGCTGCTCTTTGATCCACGGGACGGAGCACGTCTTTGCTCCCGCTGTGGTGCTGGCTCGCTTGCAGCGACCGGCGGCTGCTCCTTCATGCGGGCAAGTTGCTTCTCAAGCTGTGCAAGCTTCTCCGTCAACCGAAGCACTTCATCACTTGCCACTGCAGCTTGGTTCCCTGCGGCCCCAGAGCCATTCGTAATCGTTAAAATCGCAATTTCAATATATACTTTCGGACTGTTGCTCCATTTGATTTCCTGCTGGCATGTGTTCAGACGGGTGATTGCTTCTTGAATCCAGTCAATCGGTGTCAGCTCAGCTAATTTCTGGAATGCCTCATCAACCCTGGCCCGTTCAAGCATACCTTCCAAGTCTGGATTACTCTTGTAAAGCAACAGGTCGCGCATGAAGTAGATGAGGTCATATACAAAGCGTCCAGGGTCTTTCCCTTCCTGGATGATCGTATCAAGCAGCTTGATTGCATGCTGCACATCTTTTTCAACCATTACATTTGTAATTTCCGTTAAAATCCCTTGGGAAACCCCACCTGTTACAGCGAGCACATCTTCTAAGGTGACCTCTTCACTGCTATAGGAAATAGCTTGGTCAAGAATACTTAACGCATCACGCATTCCACCTTCTGCCGTCCGAGCAATCGCATCCAGTGCTTCCTCGGTCACGTCCTGTTCATCCGTTTGAACAATTGTTTTCATCCGGTCGACAATAGCTTCATTGGATATCGGTTTAAAATCGAAACGTTGACATCGGGAAATAATCGTCAGTGGAATTTTATGTGGTTCGGTCGTCGCCAAAATAAACACGACATGCTGCGGCGGCTCTTCCAAGGTTTTTAAGAGCGCATTAAATGCATTCACAGAGATCATATGGACCTCATCAATAATATAAACCTTATAGGAAACGGCACTCGGTGCATATTTTACTTTATCACGGATTTCCCGGATATCATCGACACTCGTGTTCGATGCTGCATCAATCTCGATAATATCAGAGATCGATCCATCCTGAATCCCTAGACATGCATTACAATCATTGCATGGCTCTCCATCCGAATTATGTTCACAGTTGATGGTTTTTGCAAAAATCTTCGCTGCACTCGTTTTTCCTGTTCCACGAGGTCCGGTGAATAAATACGCATGGGAAAACTTCTGCTCACGGATAGCATTCTTCAGGGTACGTGTGATATGTGTTTGTCCAACGACGTCCTCAAAGACCTGAGGCCGCCAAACGCGATATAAAGCTTGATAGCTCATGATACAGATTCTCCTCTACATTCTATTTCTAATTATACCCGATATAGGGGGTGAATGTGAACTGATGAAGGATAACAACTTGAAAAACTTAAAGGAGTCTATTCATTTCCTCGCTTTTTCATTCAGAAGGTATTTCGTTGTTCCGGTATTTCGGGTAGACTGAAATTATCAAAAATATGAAATCGATTAGATACAAGCGAAAGGAGCCTGTGAAATAGAAATCATCCTCATGTTTGCAGTAGGGGGTATTATCGTGATTATCGCTGTACTTGGCATCATAGAAGGATGGACTCAACGTATGAAAAAAACGACAGATGAGTTACGGGAAAGGATTGCGGAATTGGAAAATAGAGTCCGTGCATTGGAGAATAAGGAACAATAAACGGAGGTGGTTCGGTGGATTCTTCTATTATAGCTGTATTAATTATCATCTTCATAGCCGTGATGGGAGTAAAGTACAGAAAGAAAAAAGATTAAGGACGGAAAATAGCTGCCGGTTCTTTTACTCAGTCTAAGGAGAAGGTCAAAACAGAATTTGTAAATTCAGTTCTAAGGAGCTAGCTTATAATGGAAAAGAATACAGAGCAACAGATTAATGAATTTCATAATACGTATTTAATGCTTCACCATCACCATATGTAGTTGAGTTGGTTCGTTCCCAACTACATATGGTGATGGAAAAGCCGACTTTGGTAATTATGAAATTCATTCAGATACTAGAAGAATTAAAAACCATCAATAAATCAATCCAAGAAATAAATAGCAAGATTGATGATTTAGATAGGAATGGTAAGCCCATTTCAATCCTTTGGGGCATGCTGAAGTCGTTTGTGATTGGCATTCTAATTGTTGGACCGGTTATTGCGATAGTAATTATATTAATCCAGATAATAGGAAACTGGACATTTAATTAATTTATGGCGGGGAAGAGATAAACGTGATTAAAGCAGTAATTTTTGACTTGGATGGAACACTATTAAACAGGGATGAATCAGTAAGTCAATTCATAGATAAACAATACGAGCGTTTAAATAAGTCGTTGCGCCACATTCCAAAAGATAAATACATAAATCGATTCAAAGCACTCGATAATACGGGGTACACCTGGAAGGATAAAGTTTATCAACAATTGGTAACGAATCCACAATTACAACTTTCATCTTTAGAAATTTAAATGAAATAAATAATAGGTGAATGAACATGACTGCTAAAATAATCTTTGCATCACAAAAGCTTGGTACTATACATCCTACCCAGCTTCAAGCAATGCTTAATAAATTTAGTTTAGGCACTCTCCTTTCATCCAGAAAAACAGAACAAGGCGCAATGGGACAAACGATGCTCGTTTCCTCTACAAATGGGGATTTTATTTTGAAAGGAAATCCTCTTTATCCTGGGCAGTTGAAAGAGGAAAAGTTCTTTATTGAAAATATCGAGAAAAGGACAGATACGCCGGTTCCAATCCCTTATATCATTGATGAATCGGAGGAGATTTTTGGTTGGAGTTACGCCCTTATGCCATGCCTAACGGGAGAGCATATCGATTCTGAACTGCTGAAAAATACACTCACGAATGAAAATAAATTACAAATTGCTGAATCAATTGTAAGTACGTTGTCTGCTTTACACAAATGGAAAGTAGCTGACTTCGGTGAACTTAACACAGATACAATGGAAAGCATTCCTTTCAAGCCTAGCTATACCGACTGGCTTTTCGAGCGGATAATGTTTTGGCTGGAAGATGCGAATAAGTATTCAACAATCACTCCTGAAGATATGGAGTGGGCTCGAACATTGCTAAATGAATCTAGAGAATCCTTTCATCGACTGGATTCACCAACTTTTGTAATGGGAGATTTTAAGCCAGGAAACTTCCTTGTAAATAAAGAGAAAAACGGCTGGGGCATTAGTGGCGTCTTTGATTTTACGAATTCTTATTTTGCAGACCCCGTTTTGGATTTAATTAAAATGGTGACCTATTACCTCAATCATGATGAATTGGAGATTGCCAGGCACATGCTAAACAAATATTTTGAAGGATGGACAGATAAAGGTTTCATAAAGAGTCGTTTAATAGTTCATATGCTGCATCAGAGAGTTTTGGATTGGGGCAATGGAAAGGCAACGAAAACGGCTACTTGGGATGATTCTTTAGCCTTTTCTGAATGGGCAGCAACTTATACGGAATTAATAGCTAGTCTTGTAGATTAAGATGATATAGATAAAAGGAGAACAGTCTATGGCTGTAACGAATAACAATCTAAAAATCACTGTCAGAACAGGAAAACTAGAAGATGGGATTTGTCGAAGAAGGAAGGAAAATAAAAGAAATTAAATGAAATGAAATGGAATATGCGGATGATATTCTTATGTTTAAATTGGTTTAAGACTTTTTAATGGAATGCATAACCGATTAAATGAAATTGTTGCATAGAAAGGTGATTACACATGAATAACTTTTTATACGCTATATATGCTGTGATATTAGCAGCACTATCAATATTTACTGGAGAAATCGTCACATTTGTTATGCTCGGGTTTATTTTGATAAGTTTGCAAAATATCCATTCGACTTTAAAAGATATACTGAAAGCAAAATCAGAGGATTAACTTTAGGGAGTACATAACGCTATCTAAAAGTCAAGAAACATAGATATTAGGCAAGCGTTTTATATCAATAAGTAATAAAATAGCACAACAAGTGAATTAAAATATTTGTTGTGCCTCTTCTACTCTTTATAGCTTTATATACATAATCTATTCGGTAAAATTCAAATGTTATCTCCTTTTCTAGTCTTCTCAATTGCTGCAAGTACCTTCTCCAACTGCTCGTCTTATTCAATTAAATTTTATTTCCTTTTATA
>NZ_JBBKBV010000041.1:0-29626 GCF_037892815.1 Oceanobacillus sp. HCA-5259
CAAACACACACTTGCATTAGGATTATATTTTGTTATAATGAAGTATATGTCTGGTAACGATGGCGGAGAGGTCACACCTGTTCCCATACCGAACACAGCAGTTAAGCTTTCCAGCGCCGATGGTAGTTGAGACTTTGTCTCTGCGAGAGTAGGACGTTGCCAGGCAGATTTTAATTATTATGCATGAATCACAAATGCATATTTTATACTATCGCGGGGTGGAGCAGTCCGGTAGCTCGTTGGGCTCATAACCCAAAGGTCGCAGGTTCAAATCCTGCCCCCGCAACCAAAAAATATCAACACTAGTTGATAATCGGTGGTACTTGGAAAGTGCAACCAAATAACATTTAATATTTTAAAAAAATAAAATTAGGGTCCGGTAGTTCAGTTGGTTAGAATGCCTGCCTGTCACGCAGGAGGTCGCGGGTTCGAGTCCCGTCCGGACCGCCATTACACATAGTTTATTTGTACAGGATTTCGAATAAGAAATCTTGTTTTTTTGTTTTTAAGTAATTTATCTAAAATATATCGTTAATGAGGGCGTAAGAAACATCTCGAATATTTCCTTTTACATCGTATTTTGCTATGATAGATAATGTAAATAGATGAAAAGGTGAAGGCTATGGACGAGTTTTCCTTAATAGAAGCGATTAAACAAAAAACATACAAGCAAGCATCCTTGCAACGGGGGATTGGTGACGATACCGCTGTTTTCCGTGAGGCGGCCGGGGAGCTTGCAATTGCTGTAGATACATTTGTTGAAGGAGTTCATTTTACGGAAAAAACGACGGATCTTTTTCGATTGGGTTACCGTGCGTTGGCTGCAAATTTCAGTGATCTTGCTGCAATGGGCGCGTTACCTATGTATTATTTAGTTTCGATTGTTGTACCGCCTAGAATGGAAAAGTTGAAGCTGACTGAAATATTTAATGGAATGAAACATTTGGCTGATCGTTATAATGCTGATTTAATTGGCGGTGATACGGTATCGGGTAATGAGCTTGTTTTATCTGTTACAGTTATTGGTCAAATCGAACAGGGGAAAGCCAGATATAGAAATCTGGCGGAAGTGGATGATGTTGTATTTGTCACGGGAACGTTAGGTGATTCCCAGGCAGGTTTATATATTTTGCAACATGACTTGGAGATTGTCCATAGGCAGTATTTCATTAACAGGCATCAACTTCCTGTTCCTAGGATAGCTTTTGCTAGTTCGCTTGGGAGTATAAAGCGATTAGCATTAAATGATATAAGTGATGGTCTTGGCAATGAGGCTTATGAGATTGCTGAAGAGTCTCATGTTTCGATTATCTTGGATGATAAAAAAATACCCGTTCATCCCGGGCTTGCTGCATTTCCTACAGGACTTCAGGAAAAGTGGAAGTATTTTGGCGGGGAAGATTTTGAACTTGTCGGTACGGTTGCAAAAAAGGATTGGCAGACAGTTCAACAGGCTGCGGAAAAATTAAAACTTCAAGTGACTGAAATTGGTCATGTGATTAATAAAGATGAGCATGCTGTATATCTTAAGAAGAACGGGAATATGACCAAGCTGCAAAAAGAAGGATATACACATTTAAAGTAGGTGGAACATTTGAGCGTGGTAGAATTGATTGCCCATTCCCTTGAAGAAACAGAAAAGATTGCGATGAAGCTCGCTAATTTTTTACGACCAGGTGATACGCTTACCTTAGAAGGTGAGTTGGGCTCAGGAAAAACAACTTTTACTAAAGGGTTGGCAAAAGGACTTGGGGTTACACGAAATGTAAACAGTCCTACATTTACAATCGTTAAGCAATATAAGGGAAGAATTCCTTTATATCATATGGATGTATACCGGCTGGAAGATTCAGATGAAGATATCGGATTTTCGGAATACTTTCATGGTGACGGCGTTTCTGTTGTTGAATGGGCGAAGTTTATTGAAGACTATTTACCTGAAGAACGCTTAGAAATTAATATTGAATATACGGATGATGACCAAACAAGGAAATTGAAGTTAAAAGCGCTTGGTGATCATTATAGTAGCATCTTACACGAGATGAAGGATTAGGGGTAGCCAAAATATGAATATACTTGTCATTGATACATCAAATCATGTCCTCGGCGTTGCCATCATGAAAAACGATAAGGTGATTGGGCAAATCATGACAAATTTGACGAAAAACCACTCAGTTCGGTTAATGCCAGCAATTGATAAGTTGATGGCAGAAGTGGGGATGCGTGTCGAAGAATTAGACCGGATAGCCGTTGCGAAAGGTCCAGGCTCTTACACTGGAGTACGAATAGGCCTAACAACAGCAAAGACACTTGCCTGGGCGCTTGGGACTCCTGTTGTTGGTGTTTCAAGTCTAGAGGCACTCAGTTACCAGGGACGTTTTTTTGACGGGTTTGTTTGCCCGTTTTTTGATGCGCGCAGAGGACTTGTTTATACAGGAATTTATGAATGGGAGGGCGGAAACATAACGAATCCCGTTCCTGATCAGAACATCCCATTTGTAAATATCCTGGAAGATTTAAAGGAAAAAGGTAAATCTGTGTTATTTTTAAGTCCAGATATTTCCGCATTTAAAGAACAAATTATAGAAACACTAGGCGAGCTAGCTGTCATTCCAGAAGGTCCTTACCATATAACTAATCCAGCTCATCTTGGACTTGCAAGTATAACGATGGAGCCGGATAATATTCATGGACTTGCACCGAATTACTTACGTTTGGCCGAGGCTGAAGCGAACTGGTTAAAACAACAAAAGGAAAAAGAAAGCAATGACTAAAATTACGATACGAAAAATGGAAATTGAAGACGTGCCCGGTGTACTGGAAGTAGAGAAATCTTCCTTTCCTGTTCCTTGGACATCGGATATCTTTTATCATGAATTAACAGATAATAGGCATGCTTTATATTTTGTTGTCGATTATGATGGTGAGGTTATCGGTTATGCCGGGATGTGGATTGTCATTGATGAGGCACAAATCACAAATATTGCTATTCTACCTGAGTATCGCGGGAAGAAGCTAGGTGAACAATTATTCCATCACCTGATGATGACGGCAATTCGTGTTGGGGCCGTACAGCTTTCTTTAGAAGTGCGGGTTTCCAATGTAGTGGCACAAAAAATGTACCGTAAATTCGGGCTTCTTCCTGGAGGTATCCGAAAGAATTACTATACAGATGATCAGGAAGATGCACTTGTAATGTGGGTGAGTTTAAAATGAAAAATGATAAAATTATCTTAGGTATCGAGACGAGCTGTGATGAAACGGCGGTTGCTTTGGTGAAGAACGGGACGGAAATACTTTCAGACGTTGTCGCTTCTCAAATTGAAAGCCATAAACGTTTCGGTGGAGTTGTCCCAGAGATAGCTTCCCGCCATCATGTGGAACAGATGACGATGGTACTAGAAGAAGCGATTGAAGAAGCGAAAGTGGAATGGGAGGATATTGATGCAATTGCAGTAACAGAAGGGCCCGGACTTGTCGGTGCCTTGCTTGTAGGTGTCAATACTGCAAAAGCACTTGCCTTTGCAAAACAAAAGCCTTTAGTCGGGGTCCACCATATTGCGGGACATATTTATGCGAATCGATTCGAGCGGGAATTTGAATTTCCATTGCTTGCCTTAATCGTTTCTGGTGGTCATACAGAACTTGTTTTAATGAAGGAGCATGGCGAATTTGAACTGATTGGCGAGACACTCGATGACGCTGCTGGAGAAGCTTATGATAAGGTTGCAAGAATGTTGGATTTACCATATCCAGGCGGGCCAGAGATCGACCGGTTAGCTGCTCTGGGGGAGGAAACAATCGATTTCCCGCGGGCGTGGCTCAGTGAGGACAGCTATGATTTTAGTTTCAGTGGATTAAAATCTGCTGTAATCAACAAGATTCACAATGCGAAACAACGCGGAGAAACATTAAAGCAAGAGGATATTGCAGCAAGCTTTCAGGCGAGTGTGATTGAAGTGTTAACTACAAAAACATTGCGTGCTGCCAAGGAAAAAAACGTGAAGCAAGTAATTGTCGCAGGCGGGGTTGCAGCAAACCGTGGCTTGCGTGCAGAAATGCAAACCCAGTTCGAACAAGCAGAAATTCCACTATTAATTCCACCGTTATCGTTATGTACGGATAATGCTGCAATGATTGCTGCTGCAGGAACCATTGCTTTTGAACAAGGAAAGCGGGACGGCCTTGATTTGAACGCCAATCCCTCTCTCGAACTTATATAAGATCAAAGGCGGAAGCGCCCGTTTAGCAACGTACAAACTGGAGCACTCCGGAATGAGATAAAGGAAACTCAGGCGACGATAGTGAGTTGATGTTGACTTATCGATTGGAGGAGTGTGAAGTTTGATAGTTGCTGGGTGCAGAGCGGACGTGGCTAGTAATAGATACTTAAGTTATCACAGCATTTTTATTTTATAGTTTCTTATATAACAAGAGAGAAATCCCCAACCAACTGTGGAGTTTACTCACTCTTATTCACAGCCTTGTGGATATAATCTTGAAACCTTTGTATCGCGCTGTTCGTATTGTGAATAAAAACAGGGTGAAAAAACATATTTTTTGTGGATAATGTGGATGGTTTTGTTGATGACCATTATGAACAGCTTTATTCTTTCAAAAGTGTGTGGATAATAGTTGGGGAAAGATAGATTTTAGAAAAGAAGTATGGTGAAGCAGCTATGACAAAAAAACAGTCCTACTTTGTGCAAACCGATTTATTGATTTTAATCGTTTTATTTATGGTGACAAGTCTTATAGCGATATACAATGCAGCTCAGTTTGAACAATATGCAGAAGAGAATTTTGTTATGAAGCAGATTGTCTGGTTCTCTGTGGGCCTACTGTTTGCTGTATCGGTACAATTTTTGGATATGGAACAATTGTATAAGGGTGCCGTATATATATATGCTGCTGGTATTCTAGCATTAGTTATTTTATATGTGAGCCCATCTTCCATCGCTTATTCGGTAAATGGTGCGAAAAGCTGGTTCAATGCAATAATACCAGGAGTATCCATTCAACCGGCTGAATTCGTTAAACTAACGACGATATTATATTTATCGGTTGTGATTAGTAAACATAAGCAAAAGTTTGAAGAGAGCACGTTAAAGTCGGATACGATGCTCTTACTGAAAATGGTTGGGGTTACGCTGCTTCCAGTCGGCTTGATTATGTTGCAACCCGACTTTGGTACGGCGATGGTTTATTTATTCATTCTCGGGATGATGATCATTTTTGCTGGGATCAGCTGGAAGATCATTCTTAGTCTAGTAGCGATTGTTGGTACATTTTTAAGTGGTTTACTTATCTTTATCGTACAATTTCCGGCACTAGCTAAATTGATTGCAGGTCCGAGCAGACATTATCAAATTGACCGTATTCTGACGTGGTTCGATCCAACCCAGTCAACTGAATCGGCCAACTGGCATTTTGACCGGGCCTATATGGGACTTGGTTCTGGACAATTAACAGGGAAAGGTCTTGGTGGGGCAGAAGTATATTATCCGGAAGCGCAGACTGACTTTATTTTCTCCATCATTGGAGAGACTTTCGGATTTATTGGCGGTTCATTTGTGATTCTTTTATACTTTCTATTGCTTTATAAGCTCGTAACACTGGGCTTAAATATGTATAAGTTTGTATCATTTGCTTCGTATTTCTGTTTTGGCTTCTTGAGTTTAATACTTGTCCATGTGTTTCAGAACATTGGTATGACAATTGGAGTTATGCCAGTAACAGGTATTCCATTGCCACTCATTAGTTATGGAGGAAGTTCCGTGATGGCAACAATGCTTGGAGTGGGACTCATTTACCGGATTGCTGTGGAATATACGATACAGAATGATTATTTATTTAAATAAAAAATGAGCACTCTCCAAGAGAGTGCTCATTTTTTTAATTCATAGGTAGCAGGAAAACGAAGAAGAATTGTTTTTAACTCTTTCTCGTAGTTGTTTGCATCGTAATAAACACTTCTTCAATCCGATTTTCACCTATTTTCGTCGCTTTAAATTCAGCTTTGTTATAAGGGATGACAACTTCCTCATCAGAGGATGGTATATGTCCAAGTTCATGGATAAGAAATCCATTTAATGTATCAAACTCATGAATTGGTAATCCGATGGCAAGCATTTCATCCAATTGGTATAAGCCGATTGTACCTTTAACCACATACTCATTCGTACCGATTTCTTGGAATTCTTCGTTTGCTCCTAACTGTGTGTGGAAAAGAATGTCTTCACTTGAAATTTCTCCGACGATTTCTTCAATAATATCCTCGATCGTTACTAAACCTTCTGTCCCACCGTATTCATCGAGGACAATCGCAATATGGATATTTTGTTTTTTCATACTGGCAAACAATTCATCAATCTTGCGTGTTTCAATGACGAAATACGGTTTCCGCATGACTTTTTTTAAAGAAAAATCCGTGTGACTGAATTGATCAAGATAGCGGAATAGGTCTTTCACATGCAGGATGCCGATAATGTTATCCACATCCCCATCATAAATAGGTAATCTGCTGTATGGGTGCTCATTAATCTCCTTTATTGTTTCCTCTAATGTGGCCTCAACTGGTAGGGCTGCCATGTCAATCCGGTGGGTAATGATATTTGAGACACTTTTATCATTGAACTCAAAAATCCGGTTAATCATCGCTTTTTCTAACCGTTGAATTGTACCACGTTCACCCCCGACATCGACCATCATACGAATCTCTTCCTCGGTAATATCCTCATCCTTAGCATGCGGGTCAGCACCTAAGAGGCGAACAAACCCATTCGTTGAAAAGGTAAGGAATTTTACAAGGGGAGAAAAAATCGTAAATAAGCCGGTCAATGGTCTCGCCACCGCAAGAGATATTTGTTCCGATTTCTGCAGGGCAAGCTTCTTCGGTACAAGTTCACCGAGAACGAGCGTAAAGTAAGATAAAAGCATCGTAATCAGGATGACACTCACGGTGTTTAATGTCGAATAGGGAAGCGGTAAACCGAGTGTATTCAACCATGCGGTAAGTGGGCCTGCGAAGAAATCGGCCGCAAAGGCACTGGCAAGAAAGCCTGCCATTGTAATCCCAATTTGAATCGTGCTTAAAAAACGGCTCGGTTCAGAGATTAAATTAAATAACAGGATAAATTTCTTATGCCCAGCTTCTGCTTGCTGTTTTACTTTATTATCATTCAATCCGATTAATGCAATTTCAGAAGCGGCAAAAAATGCGTTAATTAAAATAAGAATAATAAGTGTCGTTATTGCTATTGTCATAAGGCCAACCTCCAGTTTCTATCCATCTTGTAAATTGGCCCATTCTTCCATTAGTTTTTCCAATTCTTGATTCATCCCATCAACTTTTTTCGTTAATTCTAATGCTTTTTCATGATCTTGGAAGACTTCAGGTTTCGTCATTTCCTCCTCGAGCCTTGCGATATCCAATTCTTTTTCTTCAATTGCTACTTCAAGCTGGGCTATTTTTCTTTCTTTTCTTCTGTTCTCACTTTGCAGCTGTTTTTCTTCCTGAAAGCTCCTGCGTCTGTTATCGATCTTTGGCTTGTCCGTTTTTTCCTTGGAAAGTTTAATGAACTCTTTTTCTTCTTCTATTTTTTCAAGATAGTAATCATAGTCCCCTAGGTATACTTTAATCCCGTTCTTGCTCATTTTCGCGACTTGGTCTGTAATGCGATTAATGAAATAACGGTCATGGGAAACAAAGAGGATTGTACCAGGATAGTCCATTAATGCTGCTTCCAGCACTTCCTTACTGTCGATGTCCAGATGGTTTGTCGGCTCATCAAGTATAAGCAGGTTAGCCTTTTGCATCATTAGTTTTGCCAGGGCGAGCCTCGCTTTCTCTCCACCACTTAACTGATCGACCGTTTTTAAAACGTCATCTCCACTAAATAAGAAATTGCCTAGTACCGTGCGGATATCTTTTTCCATTACAAGCGGGTATTCATCCCATAATTCCTGCAGGACTGTTTTATTGGAGGAAAGATTCGCCTGTTCCTGATCATAGTAGCCGATTTTCACATTTGTCCCCAGTTCAAAGGACCCGTTCGTTGCCTGGAGCTTGCCGATAAGAATCTTAAGTAAACTCGTTTTACCAACCCCGTTCGGTCCAATAAGGACAACCCGTTCGCCGCGGGTGAGGCGGAGGTTTGCTTGCTTGAAGGTATATTCATCTTCATCCGGATAGCGGAGGGAAAGGTCTTCTATTTTCAAGACATCATTTCCACTTCTTCTTTCTATATCGAAAGAGAAGGACATAGAAGCCTCGTCTCCAAGCGGTCTGTTCACCCGTTCCATTCGTTCAAGCTGTTTCCGTCTGCTTTGCGCCCGTTTCGTAGTAGAGGCACGGGCGATATTACGTTGGACGAAATCTTCCATCCGTTTAATTTCTGTTTGCTGCTTTTCAAATTCTTTCCGTTCCCGTTCGTAGTCGGCTGCTTTTTGTTCGAGAAATTTACTATATGTCCCGTGATATTTCTTCGTCTCATGTCTTGAAATTTCATAGACGAGGGATACGGTTTTATCAAGGAAGTAGCGATCATGGGAAACAATGACAACTGCTCCTGGATACCCGCTTAAATAGGATTCGAGCCAGCCTAATGTTTCAATATCTAAATGGTTGGTCGGTTCATCAAGAAGCAGGAGTTGTGGCTTTTGCAGGAGCAGCTTGCCGAGAGCGAGCCTTGTTTTTTGGCCGCCACTAAGTTCACTAATCATTGTATGGTAATCATAGTCCTGGAAATTGAGTCCATTCAATACTGCCTTAATCTCAGCTTCATACGTATAGCCGCCACCGGTCTCGTAAGCGTGCTGCAGGCGATCATACTCTGATAGTAAACTTTGATATTCATCATTTGAAAGCTTCTCAGTATCTTGCAATTTCTCTTCTATCTTCCGTAAATTCTCTTCTTGTTGTTTTAAATGGTCGAATACGGTGACAAGCTCATTCCAGATTGTCTTGCCGGATTTTAATTCCATATGTTGTGAAAGGTAGCCGATAGTAAGTTCTTTCGGCTTAATAAGTTCCCCGGTATCATAAGAAAGTTCGCCGGCCATTATTTTTAATAAAGTAGATTTCCCAGCCCCGTTTCTCCCAACAATTGCTATTCGATCAAGATCTTTAATTTCAAGTTTTACATTTGATAAAATGGTTTCCGAACCAAAGGATTTCGAAAGTCCATTCATTTGCATTAAAATCATACATTCACCCCATTATATGTATTGTAACGCAAAAAGCAGAAGAAGGAAATTATATGTGAAAATAATCACGACATTTCGCTCGTTTTCTGGTAGAATAGACATAAGTATAACTATTATTATCGTTATTAATGAAATGAGGAACAGATATGAGACAAAACAAAATACCACAAGCAACAGCAAAGCGGCTTCCGTTATATTATCGCTATTTAAATAATCTGAATCGACAAGGGAAAAAACGGGTTTCTTCAAAGGAACTATCAGAAGCAATCAAAGTTGACTCCGCTACAATCCGTCGTGACTTTTCATACTTCGGCGCTTTAGGAAAGAAAGGTTACGGCTATAATGTCGAATACTTGCTCGGATTTTTCCGCAGTACACTCGACCAACATGAAACGACAGAGGTTGCTTTAATCGGTGTCGGTAATCTAGGTACCGCCTTTTTAAATTATAACTTTACGAAAAATAATAATATCCAAATCAAAATGGCCTTCGATAGTGATGAAGAGAAAATCGGTCAAATTGTCGGGGGTGTTCCAGTTTACGGGATAGATGAAATGATGGAGAGAATTGAGGGAATCTCTGTCGCGATCCTCACTGTACCTGTATCGGAAGCTGATGTTATTACAGAAAAATTAGTTAAAGCAGGGATTGAAGGAATCTTGAACTTCACACCTGTTCGTATTACAGTACCGGAAGATGTGCGCGTTCATCATATCGATTTAGCGGTTGAACTACAGGCACTTGTTTACTTTTTGAAGCATTATCCATTGCAATCAAAATAGAGCACACATAAAGTGAAACTTTATTCAGTGGGGAATTCCTTACCTCCCACTGAATGTTAGTTGAACAGAATCAGGTATTTACGGACTGTTTATCCCCTTTACATATTGGGCTTCCCTCATGTTTAGAGGTAGGGGTATTACAGACCGTTAATACGTGATAAAGAAACAAGAAAGATAGTGAAACGGGAGAAAATAGTAGGGGCGTGGGAAAACGTGTTGAATCGTAAAATATGGACAGGAGTATTGCTTTTACTCTCCTGTCTGTTTTTAGCAGCTTGCTCGAATAATACAGAGGAGAAAGAAACGGAATCAGAGCAAGAGGTTGAAGCAGGGGAGGATGTATTTTTTGCTGTCCTTGAGGATAATGTTGAAGCGTTGATGGCAAAGGACTTGGACGGTTATATGGAGACAATTCACGGGGAATCTCCTGCTTATGAATCAACAAAGGAGACGATCACTGAGTTCTTTGAGTATTCATTGGATATCGAGTTGGCAGATCTTGAGATGAAAGAACAATCTGAGGATGAAGCTGTCGTCCACTATACACAACGTACGATTGAAAAAGATTCAGGCGACTTCGAGAACAACGAAACAAGAGGAGAACATATTCTTCGTCCAGACGACGGTAAATGGAAAATTTATGAGTCGGAAATCTTCGAAGTCAATCCACTGCCTGAGGAAAGAGAAGAGGTTGAGATGACTGGAGATTATGTGGAAGTAATTTCTAGTCTTCCTACTCCTTTTGATGAGGAAGAATGGATGCTTGCCGGTTATGATGAAGCGGAAGGGGAAGCAACCGCTGAATACATTCCGGTTGCGGAAACCTTAGGGAATTACAGTGCAATCATCACCTATGATTATTATGAAGATGGTAATGAACGAAGCGGGCTTGCGAATTTCATTGATGTGCTGGAGCTAAGCTTACAAGATATGACAACAGGAGAATTTGATTTTGAACGTCTCTATGCAACGGAAAGTGAAGTCATGTACCAATTCCGTGTAGATGGGGATGCAAAAGAACCAAATCAAGAAGAAATCGGCCGCATTTTCGTTAAAGATGAGGACTTATATCTTGTACGCTATACGGTAATGGAAGAAACGATTGAAGATACGGATGAAATCATTACGATGTTAAATGAAATATAATAAAAAAGCGGGAGATGACGTTTGAATAGTCCGTCAGGATCCCGCTTTTTTTCATACCCAGCTCAACAAAATTGTCTGCAACTGTTCAAGCTGATCAATCATTTTTTGGATTTCTTCTGGTGTTAAGTTATACTGCTTATAAACAACGTAAGAGTTCATCCCTGCATGGACGATAATCGGAACGATAATCCGTTTTGTTTTTACATAAAGGAAAGCAAATACGAGTCCCATTGCTGTATACATAAGAAGATGGGAAAAGTCTACATGAAAAGCAGCAAAGACGAGTGCTGATAGTATAGCGGCGAAAAAGAAGTTCATGCGCTTATAGAGACTACCGAAAATAATCTTTCTAAAAATGATCTCTTCAAGGATTGGCGCAATAATTGCTGGAATCAAAATGAAGAGCATATTTGCCCGGGCATATTCCATAATCCCCATTGTGTTCTCCGATCCTGCTGGGATGCCGAAAATAAAGATTTCAATCATTGCTGCAATTGTTTGAGCAAAGAAGGCTAGAAACACCCCAAATATGGACCAAAGGATAACGGAAGAAACGGGGGAAGCATCCCGGTGTGCTGGCATTTTCATGTCTGGCCTCATTAGCCATAACGTAACGAGCAGTCCAGCAGTAAAACTAAAAATCGACCAATAAATCATATTTTGTGAATAACTTTCGGGGAAATATAATTCCATATACAACGCTACCGGAAGGGCGGAAAACTGCATAACCAAATACGTCACAATCACATACCAATATCTTTTCGGCAAACCCAACGACTCCTTCTATATAAAGTGAAACTTCATTCAGTGGGCGTTCTTTACCCCCTGAATGTTGGTTGAACAGAATCAGGGATTTACGGACTGTTTATCCCCCACCTTCACATATCGGGTTTCCCTCATGTTTAGAAGTGGGGCTATTACAGACCGTTAATCCGTGATAAATTCACATAAATGTATTTTAACATAAATCGGGACATGGGGTCAGAGCATTTGTCCCATTACATTCTTATCTTTACCCAATTATATGTTCAAATCCTTATTAATATCTATTTCCAGCTCCTTTTCCAGTTAAAAATAGAAAATCACAAAAATTAAACATACATCGCTTGCATTTTTTTGACTTATTACTTATTATAATAATTGGAGTTAGCACTCGAGCGAAGTGAGTGCTAACAAAAATATAAAAACTTTAGAATCAAGGAGGAGTTCTAGATGATTAAACCATTAGGAGATCGTGTTGTTATCGAACTTGTAGAGCAAGAAGAAACAACAGCAAGCGGAATTGTACTTCCAGACTCTGCACAGGAAAAACCACAAGAAGGTAATGTAGTAGCAGTAGGTTCTGGCCGTGTAACAGACAGTGGTGAAAAGATTGCACTGGAAGTGTCTGAAGGAGACCGCATTATTTTCTCTAAGTTTGCTGGAACAGAAGTGAAATACGGCGGGAAAGAATATTTGATTCTACGAGAAAGTGATATTCTAGCTGTTATTTCATAACTCAATTAACTTATACTTAAGAAACTTAAAACATATATCAATAGAGTGTTCAAAAAGGAGGATAAAAGGACCGAGGTCGGCTAAGTATGCGATTCGTTTTGCAACACCGACACTAGCACGGGACGTGGACGGTTTTAGTAGAACCTCTTTTTCTCAAAGTGTCATTTTTACCGGACTTTTTGAACAACCTTTAATAATAGAATTTAGGGAGGAAATGTAACCATGGCAAAAGATATTAAATTTAGTGAAGACGCACGTCGTGCAATAGCTCGTGGGGTAGATACATTAGCAGATGCAGTGAAAGTTACCCTTGGACCAAAAGGACGTAACGTTGTATTAGATAAGAAATTCGGTGCACCTCTAATCACGAACGACGGTGTAACAATCGCAAAAGAAATCGAACTGGAAGATGCATTCGAAAACATGGGTGCACAGCTCGTATCTGAAGTAGCATCTAAAACGAACGATGTAGCAGGGGACGGTACAACAACAGCTACAGTTCTTGCACAAGCAATGATCCGCGAAGGACTGAAAAACGTAACTTCTGGTGCAAACCCAGTAGGTATCCGCCGCGGTATTGAAAAAGCTGTTCAAGCAGCAGTAGAAGAATTAAAAAATGTTTCCAAGTCTGTAGAGAACAAAGAGTCTATCGCACAAGTTGCAGCAATTTCTGCTAACGATGAAGAAGTAGGAGAGCTAATTGCTGAATCGATGGAGCGCGTTGGGAAAGACGGCGTGATCACGATTGAAGAGTCAAGAGGTTTCAATACAGAGCTTGACGTTGTAGAAGGTATGCAATTTGACCGCGGATATGCTTCCCCGTACATGGTAACAGACCAAGATAAAATGGAAGCAGTTCTAGAAGATCCATATATCCTAATTACAGATAAGAAAATCAGTAACATCCAAGAAGTACTACCAGTTCTTGAAGAAGTTGTTCAACAAGGCAAGCCATTACTTCTTATCGCAGAAGATGTAGAAGGTGAAGCACTAGCAACATTAGTTGTGAACAAACTTCGCGGAACATTTAACGCAGTTGCGGTTAAAGCACCAGGATTCGGTGACCGTCGTAAAGCAATGCTTGAAGACATCGCTATACTAACTGGTGGTGAAGTAATTACAGAAGATTTAGGACTTGACTTGAAGAGCACTACAATCGAACAACTTGGACGCGCTGCTAAGGTTGTTGTTACAAAAGAAAACACAACAATCGTTGAAGGTTCTGGCAGCCCAGACCAAATCGCAGGCCGCGTAGCACAAATCCGTGCACAAGTAGAAGAAACTACTTCTGAATTCGATAAAGAAAAACTACAAGAGCGTCTTGCGAAATTAGCAGGCGGTGTTGCAGTAATTAAAGTAGGAGCTGCAACTGAAACAGAATTGAAAGAACGTAAACTTCGTATCGAAGACGCACTGAACTCTACACGTGCAGCAGTAGAAGAAGGAATTGTTGCTGGTGGAGGTACTGCACTTCTTGAAGTTTACAAGAAAGTTAACGAACTAGAGCTTGAAGGTGACGAAGCAACTGGTGTTAATATCGTACTTCGCGCAATCGAAGAACCAGTTCGTCAAATCGCAGACAACGCAGGTCTTGAAGGCTCCATCGTCGTTGAGCGCTTGAAAGGCGAAGAAAACGGCATCGGCTTCAACGCAGCTACAAACGACTGGGTAAACATGATTGAAGCTGGTATCGTAGACCCTGCAAAAGTTACACGTTCTGCACTACAAAACGCAGCATCTGTAGCAGCTATGTTCTTGACTACTGAAGCTGTAGTTGCTGACCAGCCAGAAGAAAACGCTGGCGGCGGAATGCCTGATATGGGCGGTATGGGTGGAATGGGCGGCATGATGTGATAGCCGTCTAACATCTTGATATATAAGGGTTTTTGAGTTAAATGAGAATGATTGGCTAACATTCGATACATTAAAGTAGTAGGCTTCTCATAAGTTGATCAAACTTTTGAGAAGCCTCTTTTTTCTATTGCTTTGTAACGCGAGATAAATATTTCTTGTTGTTACTTTCTGGAGTATGACCAAATCTATCCATAGTTTCTTCCAAGTCAATTGTGGCCATGTCAAGAAAAGAGGCATACGTATGTCTTAGTGAATGAGGAATTTTATACTCTTGTCAATCTATGCATAAAGTCATTCTATTTTAATTAATCTTCTTTTCTCTCTACGTAATGAGCTTCAATATGCACTACTTGAGAATGCTGCACCATTACAAAGATTTAGAACACTAACCCATATATATCCTGCTAATGGATAATTGAATAATAATAGATGATTGCAAAAGCGAGTAAGGGAAAAATTTGAGATTATTATTTAAAGAATGTAAGATAAAATGTCATTAAATATTAATATAAGAGAGTGTGATTAAAGTGTTAGAATTAATGACGAATCCTATGATACAAAATTTACTAACTAACTTTATTTATTCTGGTATTCAAAAAGGTGGAAAAAAGCTTATCTCAGACAATCTGAGCCAACAATTTGAAACTGCAATTCTTGATGCTTTCGATAAACTTTCTGAAAAATACCCAATTATAAGTTTTCAAAAAGAAAAAACGTACAGACAAAGTGAGAATTTAAAATATACATTAAAATATCTTCATGAAGAAGGAATATTAGAACAACATATTTATCTTGATTTTAGCAAGGAATTTAGGAAAAGCTATTTAGATATTTCAGATGAACAAGGGGATATCTACTTTGATTTGTATGATATTAATCAAGAAACCTATGAGGAAAAGTTTTCCGAAGTGGAGGAGCTGTTTAGAAAAGCGCAAGAATAAATGGTGCGCACCGCCACGAACTTCCGACGCGCAAGAAATGAATGAGAGGAAGGCCGACTAAAAACAGCCTTAGCCAACTTAGATATGCGAAGTGTCATTTTCACTGGACTTTTTAATAATCTCTAAAAAAATAACAGCAAATCCCGGGGTGGGGTTTGCAGTTTTGGATTAGATTTATTTTTTCCTTGGTACTAAATCCGCTACATAGTCAAAGTAAAAGTTCCGTTTCCCTCTTTTAATAAGGATGATCATCGTATGGATAAATAATACGGCCCAGATCATGATGAGAAATGCAAATATAATCACAGTGGTCCATACGTGATAAGGATAAAGGTTTGAATTTATATCCAACTCGATACTAGTAAATATATTTAGGATCCATGATGTTGCTAAAGGTAAATATAGCGCAAAGGATCTTTTCAGCAAGGACTGCCACGCAGGTGCTCTTCCATCGATATTCATTAGTTTAAAACGCAGTATATTTGTTCTGTTTCCATCTCGAAAGAACCTGATTGCCAAGGGTGAAAAAATAAAAGAAAGTTCTTTGGTACCTCCATTGTCGCAATTATTGGCTGTGATTATAGACTATCTGTTAATTAAGATTAGCTGGTCTCTTGCAGCTGGACTCTTTTTAACAAACGGATTTGCAGAATTTGTTTATAAATCGATTTGCTTTTTTATTCTTTTCCTTGTTGTTCCACTTCTTTGGGATGGAAAAACAATTGGAATATTACAGCAAAAACCTCATTTGAGCAATGACTTTTTTCAGTAAACCTTCAATTATTTGAAGGTTCGATACCTCATGCCACACTTAATAAAACAGATAGGTTCGGTATTTTAAAAAAAGGGTTTTTGCTGAACTGATCCATTCAATTCAATTCCTCGACCAATTATTTCGCCATGTCATTTGAACTCGCAGTTGTAACTAAAGAGGGACAATGCATACTGCCCACTCTTCTTAAATATAATGTTCTGAACGTCACTATTGTATCAAGAGCATTTTAAGAAAACTCCATATTGTTTTCATTCATAAACTAGAGAATGGGTGGGGAAAGAAATGACTAAAAAGATTCCAGACCTTTATGTCCACCAGCGTACGATTAGTGATTATGATTATGAACCAAATCATAATCAAATAAGTGTGATTGTCGAATATAACGGATCGGTACGAGTAGAAAAGTGGAATCTAGATCAGAGAGAACCTGAGCAGCCATCTTTTATATCAGAAAGTATTACGTTTGTAAAATATGTTAAGGGCACTTCAGATTTAATTATCGGGATGGATCCTACTGGGAATGAAAGGGAGCAATTATATCTCCTTAAGCAAAATAAGACGCTCATCCCTCTTACCAAATCGCCTGAACATGTACATCGGTATGGGGGAAGCTCACCTGATGGAAAATGGATTGCCTGGTCCAGTAATCGACGGAATCCTGCCTTTTTAGATATTTATATCCAGAATCTCGAGACTTTTGAAACTCATCTAGTCTTTGCTGAAGACGGTATATTTTCTGTAGTAGCATGGTTTCCTAATGGAAATGCACTATTAATCAGAAGAACGAACTCTCCGCTGGATCATGATTTAGGAATTTTATCTCTTTTAACTGGAAACATCGACTGGATTACAGAGCATTCAGATGAAACAAGTTACCGTGATATCCATTTTAGTCAGGACGGGGAAGATTTATATTTATTGTCAAACAAAGATAGTGAATTCTACGGACTGATGCGCATTCATCTGCCTACGAAGCAAATAACTTCGTTGCGACAGGGGGAATGGGATTTTGAAGGGTTGGCATTTAATAAGGAAAACAACCAGTTTGCTTTTACCGAAAATCAAGGTGGAATCTCAAAAGGTTATTTTTTTGATTTGAATAAAGGGACACTTTCTACATGGGAAAACCCTATGGGAGTGATAACCAATCTCACCTTTTTACCCCAACGACAAATGCTGCTTTTTAAATTAAATGGACCTGCGCATCCCTCTGAACTATGGTCACTTCACCTTTCAACCCTTAAGGCTCAACCGTTAATCAATACAAGCAAACCTCTCTTAGGAAAACTAACGGAGCCAAGACTACTATCCTATCGTTCATTCGACGGTCTTCAAATCCCTTTTTTTTACTATAAACCAAAGTTAACTGCCGAGAAACGCCCAATTATTATTTATCTTCATGGCGGACCGGAAAGTCAAAGCCGGGCGTCCTTCAATCCCCTTTTGCAATTCTTACTAAATCAGGGCTACGCCGTCACAGCACCTAATTTCCGTGGAAGTACAGGCTATGGAAAGTCGTATACCCATCTGGATGATGTACGGAAACGGTTGGATGCGGTTAAAGATGTGGTCTCCCTAGTGGATTGGCTTAAACAAGATCCAGCTATTGATACGAGTAAAATTGCTCTTCTCGGAGGCAGTTATGGTGGATTTTTAACGCTTGCGGCAATTAGTCACTATCCTGATTTATGGGCTGCTGCAATTGATATTGTTGGCATGTCGAGCCTGCGAACATTTATCCAAACTACGAGTCCATGGAGAAAGCGGCTTAGAGAAATTGAATACGGTACGGTTGAACAAGATGGGGATTTTTTTGATTTGATTGACCCTTTGAATCATGCTGACGAGATTACTGCTCCCTTGTTAGTCTTCCACGGTGTAAATGATCCACGTGTTCCCATTGGAGAATCAGAGCAAATCGTCTCTAAACTGAAGCAACGCGGACATCCCGTTACCTATCATCGCATGGAAGGGGAGGGGCATAAAATAGTGAAACCAGAGAATGAAATTTATGTTTACTCTCTCGTAGCTGCTTTTCTTGAGAAATATATGGGCTGTGATTAATATAATGGCGCTCATCATCCACCTTCGTTCTCAAAATATTAACTTTTGGTCATCTAGGCTCTCAATCACTTTGGTTGGGGCCTAATTTTATTCGATAAATAAAATGTATTGATTTTATCAGTTCCGTAAAATAGGCTCCTGTATTAGTAACCACACCCATCTGTTGTACATAATTTGTTGATGAGTACTCGAAAAATAATAATGGTTATCTGGAAAACACTTCTTACTTGATTAACATGGCAGCTATCGTTTCAGTTTAGAAGACCTGACTTTTAATTTAAATTTAGGGGGAAAAGAAAAATGAATAATTTTCATAATGAAATTCAAATGTTGAATGTTGACGACTTTCAAGCGACTCAGGCAATACCTTGGGAGTAAAATCAGTACGATATGAATCAAGAGCTCATTGGATTTGGTTTTGGTGGATGTTTCGGCTTTGGCGGCTGCTTTGGCTTCCGGTGCTTTGGTTGTGCTCGTTGTTTTCGATGCGCTAATTGCTTCAGATGCGGTCGCTGTCACGGCGGATTTTGGTAAGCCCTTAAATTGTTTAGTATTCAATTTTAGAAGCCTCCTGCATTTTTGCAGGGGGCTTTCCCTAAAAAAACAGGACATAATGGACAAATTACGGTACATACGATGAAAGTGGCAGTATTAATGAACAATTATGGTCAAAAGGATAAGGAGGCTAGAGATGCCGAAATTGAAACCTTCTATGCGTCTAAAAGTGAAAAGGGACACGTTTTATCTCCCGGAACCAAACCGAGGAGTATATTTTCGGAACAATTCAAGTTCTTTCCGCATTGAAGGCAGTGGGATCGATCAGTGGGTTGAAAAACTGTTACCGATGTTCAATGGGGAGTATACATTAGAATATTTGACTAACGGATTACCTGACCCTTACCGAAACCAGGTCTTTGAAATTGCAGAGGTACTTTATGAGAATGGATATGTTCGTGATTTAAGTCAGGATCTACCGCATCAATTGTCGGATTATCATCTTAAAAAGTATGCATCTCAAATTGAATTTGTTGACAATATAGTTGGTTCCGGGGCAGCCCGTTTTCAAAGTTTTCGTCAGGCTAACGTGCTGGCAGTTGGCTCTGGTCCTATGTTAAATTCTGTTGTTTCTTCTTTGCTTGAGACTGGTTTGACTAAGATACAGGTGTTAGTTACAAACGAGGTTCCGACCAATAGACAGAGGTTAAATCAACTCGTGGAGCATGCACGAATCAAAGACCCAGAGGTTAACTTGAAAGAGTTCTCGCAAAAGCAGGAGAGTTGGCGAGAAATAGTGGAGCCTTTTGATTCCATATTGTATGTGAGTCAGAAGGGAGAACTAGAGGAACTTAGACAACTTCATACGGTTTGCAGGGAAGAGAACAAAATGTTTCTCCCAGCTTTATGCCTGCAGCAAGTAGGTTTGGCAGGTCCACTCGTACATCCGGATTCCGAGGTGTGTTGGGAAACGGCATGGCGTCGTTTACATGAATCCGCTTTATCTAAAGATAGGAAGTCTCAAGGCTCCTCCGTAAATTCTGGTTCATTGTTAGCTAATATGATTGTATTTGAGTTGTTTAAAAAGATTACAGGAGTCACAGAATTGGAAAAGAATAATAGGATTTTTCTTCTAAATCTGGATACATTAGAGGGAAAATGGCATGCATTTTTGCCTCATCCTCTGGTGACAGGTGATATATCTGCTGAATGGGTTCAAAATGTCGAGGACCGGATTCACACAGATATAGAGGAAGTTGAATCAGGTAATTTACTTCTTTCTTTCGATCAGTTAACATCAGCGGAATTAGGAATCTTTCATATTTGGGAGGAAGGTGACTTAAAGCAGCTCCCGTTAGCTCAATGTCGCATTCAGGTAGTGGACCCGTTGTCGGAGGGACCAGCTGGGCTGATGCATGAGGATGTCTGCTCAGGTTTGACTCATAAGGAAGCACGCCTGGAGGCAGGACTAACAGGAATTGAATCATATGGGGAGCGAATGGCGAGCTTGATTGTTAATGCGCTGCCACTTGAAAATGGTTCAGTAGTAGCGGATGAAATGATCGGGATTGGAGCTGGTGAATCGTTTGTGGAAGGTGTTGGACGTGGGTTACAAAAGTGTTTGAGAGAGGAGCTTCGCAAGCAACAATTTAATCAGAAGTATTCTGTTTCCCGAGTGCAGTTGAATTCTATAGAAGATGAAAAATGCCGGTTCTATTTAGAGACATTAACCACGATGCAGGGAGCACCAATTATCGGGATAGGAAAGGAAGTATTTGGTTTTCCTGTAATATGGATAGGTGCGGAAGATGAGTGGTATGGCAGTATAGATTTAAATGTAACAATGGCGTTACGAAGGGCTTTACAGCAGGCAATTAGCAAAGTGCAAAATAAATCGGATTCCTCGAGCAACCTAATTTGTAAGGTATCATCCTCATCCATCTATTTAGAAGAGAACTCACCAATTAGTCTTGATATTCCCGTGTGTGAAGAGAGGATACAAGCCGACATTCTACAAGGAGCCATGGAAAGATTGAAATGGAATGGTAAACGGGTCTTCGTAGCCGAATATGGGCTTGAACCTGTTTTTAAAGAGCGACTAGCCGGAGTGTTTGGTGTCTTGCTGCGAGAGGGGGATTCACGATGAACTCCTTCGTGTTGATTGTCGGAGAAGGGGTGCTGGCTGATTGTGTAAGTCACGAACTGTCAGCAAACTATCCAATTATACGTAAGTCCAATCTCGGTGAAGGTATTCTAAGTTATACGGATTTGGTGCTGTTTTTGGATGATGGTTGGAGACCCTCCGTTCATCAAAATGCGGAAGAAGTATTACAAAAAACTAGTACTCCCTGGCTCAGAGGCTTTGTTTCATTTGGTGAAGGTATAGTGGGCCCGCTTGTACAACCAGGTGCAGCAGGCTGCTCTCAATGTGCAGATATACGGCTTCTTATGGGGAGTCGGGATCGAATAGAGATGGTTGAGGTAAAACAAAGACTTGAACTGGACAGAGGAATGGAAAGTGATCCGTGGGCTTCACGTACGGGACTTTTACAAATGGCTTACGTGATAGGTGGAGAGGTACAGAATTTATTGCGGGGGGATCGGGTTTATTCAGAAGGCAGGGTTTATTCAATTGATTTGAAAACACTGAAGAGCTCCTGGCATTCTTTTTTGCCCAACCCGTTATGTCCGGTCTGTGGTCAATTACCCGACGATTCGCGAGACTTAGCCCATGTTTCACTGCAACCAAGTCCGAAGATAAGTTCCAGCAGTTTCCGCAGCCGTCGGTTGGATGAGATGAAGGAAGATATTGTAAATGACTATCTGGATAATCGTACTGGCATTTTAAACAGTAAAATGTATGACCTAGTTACTCCATTTGCTGATGCGAGTGTTAATCTGCCTATGTTAGCAGGGGACGAAGGAACAGGTGGCCGGACCCATTCATACGAAGAGAGCGTATTGACAGCCATTTTAGAAGGGGTGGAGCGGTACTGCGGAATAAAACCGCGCGGCAAACGGACTGTGGTCCATGATAGTTATCGTAACTTAGAAAATCAAGCACCTCATCCTTTGAGGGTAGGCGTACACGCAAAGGAACAATATGCGCAGCCTGGTTTTCCATTCAAGCCGTTTGATCCTGACCGTTCCATTGATTGGGTATGGGGTTATTCGTTTTTAGAGGAGCGTCCTATTCTAGTCCCAGAGCTCCTTGCTTATTACAGTGTTGGACACGGAACAGAAGGTTTTGTCTATGAAACTTCAAATGGATGTGCGCTTGGAGGAAGTTTAGAAGAGGCCATTTTCCATGGAATTATGGAAGTGGTCGAGCGTGATTCATTCTTAATGACATGGTACGCAAAGCTTAATCTTCCACGAATTGATCCTTTTACAGCTAACGACCAGGAGTTGGAATTAATGGTCGAGCGGATGCGAGTGGTCGCTGGGTATGATTTGTATTTGTATGACGCTACGATGGAACACGGTATTCCAAGTATTTTTGCAATAGCTAAAAACAGAAAGGAAAAGGGACTAAATCTCATTTGTGCAGCCGGGGCTCATCTGGATCCGGTGCGGGCGGTGAAAGGCGCAATTCACGAGCTTGCTGGCATGATGCTCAACCTCGATGAAAAATTTGAAGCGAACAAAGAGGAGTATGAAAGAATGCTACATGATTCATCCTTGGTGCGGCAGATGGAAGATCACGGCATGCTTTGCGGTTTGCCGCAAGTAGAAGAGCGTTTTAGTTTTTTGCTTGACGAAAATGGTCCAATGCGATCCTTTAATGAGGAGTTTAATTGGAAGTCGGATCATGCGGATCTTACCGATGATTTGCAAGATATTTTTCAGGTGTTCCGCCAGTTAAACCTTGAAGTAATTGTGGTAGATCAGTCGACTCCGGAAACGATACGAAACGGATTGTATTGCGTAAAAGTACTGATTCCAGGGATGCTGCCGATGACATTCGGGCATCATCTTACCCGCTTAACAGGACTTGAGAGGGTCCTTCGAGTCCCGATGGAGCTTAAGTTCACGAAAGAACCATTGACAATCGAACAACTCAATCCACATCCGCACCCGTTTCCTTAAAGGAGGTAGAGGATGAGTCTGGAAGAATTTCTGCACAATTTGCATTTTGATATTGATAAAGCAAATCAGCTGAACTGGGAAGTGGATTGGGAGGATGCACCGCTTGCATATAAACTTTACCGTGGATTACCGGTCGCTCCATTGTCCGAAGAAGTACCACTGACGCTTACTGGTGGAGAACCTTCTGCAAAACTGGATATCAATAGAGTTGGCCATTTTCTCTGGTATGTATTCGGATTGACTCAATTGAGTCAATCCGTCTTGCAAATAGATTCGACAGATCAAGATACCTTTCCGATGCAGTCCTATAGGCGTTATGCTCCATCTGGCGGGGCGCTATATCCTAACGAATTGTACGTTTATTTAAAGGTAGAAGGACTCCCGGATGGAGTTTACCATTAAGCACATTACAGCTTGGTGTTGCTGCGGGAAGGAAATTTCGATTTCTATTTAGCTAGAGCTCTGGGGAATCGGTGTGACATCCCCTCGTGTTTCGGTATTGTCTTTGTCTCGACAATGTTTTGGAAAAACTTTTTTAAATACAACAACTTTGCGTATCGACTCCAAGGGTTAGATGCTGGTGTGTTGATTGGACAGCTAATGGAGGTAGCGAAGCGGTTTGGCTTTGCCACAGGTGTGTACTTTCAATTTCTTGATACCGCAATAAATCATCTGCTTGGACTATCTGATCTGGAGGAGAGTGTATATAGTGTAATTCCCCTGTCGGTGGAAGCCACCAACTGGTCTATGAGCGGAGAGGACCGCCACAAAAATATTATAGCGGATGAATTGAAACAAGAGCTGCCAGCAATTCAAACCAATCATTTCGAGCGGTCACTACGGATCAAAGAATATCCGATGATAACTGCAATGAATAAAGCATCTAACCTAGAATCTACATGGTCATTTCGAGAAATAAAGGGGAGGACAATTGCAGAATATGGGGAGAACACGGTGACATTGCCTCATACAAAATCCTTGCCCTATGATCTCGCGGAAATATGTAAAAATCGATTTTCTCCAGACATGGATTTCGTATTGGAGAAGGTGGATCAACAACAGTTGGCTGCCCTTCTCCAAGAAGCAATGGCTGCTTTTTCATACAGAAATGATTTGGATGTTGCGTATAACAATGATCCGCCTCGTGTAACAATTTACAGCAGTTTATACATGGTTGAAGGAATTCCAAATGGGGCGTACTATTATGATAGCACCGAACACATGTTAAGGGAAATTCGTCCCGGAGACCATCGACTTCATTTGCAGAATGGAATGTCTTTTAATAATGTAAATTTACTCCAGGTTCCAATTTGCCTGCATGTGGCAGGTGATAAGGATTTCTATAAGAAAGAACTAGGATACAGGGGTTACCGAATACAGCAGATGGAAGCAGGTATGCTCGTGCAACGATTGCTTTTGGCTGCGTCGGCCCTTGGGATGGGAGGACACCCGCTGCTAGGGTTTGACGCTAATTTGAGTGATGAACTTTATAAAATCGATCGACAAGGAAGGACCAGCCTAATCCAGCTCCCAATTGGTCCCTACCGACCACGTCCAATGCTCAAGGGAAGCTTGCACGGATAATGTAGCTTGCAGGGAGTTAGGGAATTCCATGTATTAACGGTCTGTAATATCCCCACTGAATGAGTTTCACTTTTAGAAAGTTAAAAGTCTGGGTATTTATAACGCAATAAACGGTAAATCCCCGTTAAAGATGGTACTGCCAACAGCATCTTTAACGGGGATTTACCGCACATTTATAAGAGAAGAGCTTTCATACGTTTACTGAAATTAGTGGGAGACCCACTTTTTTTAAAGGAAAGTATAAAATAAAAATGCTGAGATAACATAGGTATCCAGGATTAGCCACGTCCGGCTCCAGCGCCCAGCAACTAGCAAACTTCACACTCCTCCAATCGATAAGTCAACATCAACTCACTATCGTTCGTTGTGTTTCCTTTATCTCATTCCAGAGTGCTCTAGTTTGTACGTTGCTAAACGGGCGCTTGCGCCTTTGCTCATGTCATCTTCATCGTTTTTTGTATAGTTTCACTTGGGATAAATCATTCATATCTCTGATTGTCGGATTGATTCCTTTTTTAATTAAATCTTCCAATCTATGGACAGCTTTTTTGAATTCAAAGTCAGATATCTGTTTTGTAGCTAAAAGTGTACATAACATAGCATATGCAATCGGAGTGGTATCAACATTGACTTCTATATCGACATCGGAATTACCGCTATAATCAATGGTAGATCGTGTATCGTTTCTAAAATCAATTGGATGGACATTGCTTCTTGCGTTTTCCAAGTAACATCTCTCCTTTCTTCACGCATTAACGGTCTGTAATACCCCCACCTCTAAACAAAAGGGAAAACCAAAATGTTAAGGTGGGGGATATACAGTCCGTAAATACCTAATTCTGTTCAACTAACATTCAGTGGGGGGTAAAGAATTCCCCACTGAATGAAGTTTCACGTTATAAGAAAAAAGTGGGATAATAAAGCTATCCCACTAATCGTTCATTTAACGACATCTTTTTTTTCTTCTGCGATGGCGTTTTCTACGGCGATGGTCATGATCTTTTTCATCATCTTCTTCACGGGATCTAACGTTAACATTTGAGTTGCCGCTTCTGATAACTTTTGCAACGTTTAGATTACGGTTTTTGTTTTTCAAATCATTATCATTATCATTGTCATTTCTGTTATCTAAATCGATATCACTATCAAAATCACTATCAAAATCAAAATCTACATCTACATCTGTATCTTCATGACCTCTACCGTCAGAGTAAAAATACTCTTGGTTTCCATCTTGATCATATTTTCTTTCGTACTCAGACATATCACTTTCCCCTCCTTTTCATCGTTCTACTATACTATATACATAATTAATTTTTATGAGTTGACTTTTACCTTGGATAAAACGTTTGTTTTTCACCTTTTAAAAAGAAGGTTTTGTTTTCTAAAGAAAGTTATCTTTTAAACACCCAAGACAACAACTAATAAAATAACAAAAGATGAAGGCCACTTTTTATAAGGAAGCCCAACATGTGAAGGTGGGGGTATACAGTCCGTAAATACCTGATTCTGTTCAACTAACATTCAGTGGGGAGGTAAGGATTCCCCACAGAATGAAGTTTCACTTTATGGAGCGTTTGCCTTCAAGATATTAACGTTTTAGATGACGTATATATTCGATCCTTAAACAAGAAAGTCGATGTTCAATGCTCCCAAGTTGTGAGTTTTACGAATAAAGGAAAAGATTAAAGTTTATCATGCTGGGTAAACATTAATATCTTGTTTCCGAAAAAATGATATAAACAACGAGGAGTTGAACAAGTTGAACATCTTATTGACATCAACAGCAAGAAGAATAGACTTGGTAAATTTTTTTAAGGATGCTTTAAAAAAGGTTGATATCGATGGGAAAGTAATTGTTGCCGATCCTGAATATAATTCGCCGTCACTCCAAACTGGAGACGAGAATTATGTAATTCCAGAACAAACAGATACAAATTATATGGATGCAATTATTGAGATTTGCAAGAAGCATGAGGTGGACTGTCTTGTTCCATTAAATGATTGGGAAGTACCCGAAATATCAGACCACAAAAAAGAACTGGAAAAATTAGGTGTATCTGTATTTGCGCCGAATTCCAGTATTGTAGAAAAGGTGCGGGATAAAGGGAAATACCGAGAGTTGCTGGAACCGTTTAACGTAAAATCCCCACTTTCCTATTTTAACGCAGAAGATGCGAAAAGAGCATTGGAAAAACAAGAAGTATTCTTTCCGTTAATCGTGAAACCTCGTAACGGTTCCGCCTCAATAGGAATAGAACTTATTGACAATGTAGAGGATATGGAATTTGCTTATCAGCATGCTATTCAGGAGATTAAGGGAAGCCCACTCGATGGAGACACTTCAAGAAAACCGCAAGATAATATCATCATTCAGGAAGTGATTGAAGGGGATAAGTTTAGTGTCGATATGTTTAACGATTTAAATGGCCGCTTTCTTACATCCTTTGCTAGGAAGCAATTAGGTATGAGGGGCGGAGATATTGACCGATGTATTACTGTAAATATTCCGGAATTAACAGACATTGCACAGCAGCTAGGTGAAGGTTTTGGCCATGCAGGTTATATGAACACAGATGTTTATTTTAATGGGAAGGATTATTATGTTATTGACATTAATCCCCGTTTTGGGGGTGGCTATGCGTTTACCCACTTAGCAGGAGCTGATATTCCATCTGCAATAATTGCACTAACTGCAGGGAAGGAGATACAAGAAGAGTGGCTGCATCAAAAACCTAATATCGAGCTAGCGCGTCATGATATCGTTGTTCCCATAAATAAACGTAAAATCATGGAAGCACTTGAAGAGTAGTAGCTGGTAAAACTCTTGAATATTTTAAATGTAGGAGGGATAAAATGCGTGATCCAATTCCCTTACTAGAAGAGTTAATAAAAATAGACAGTTCCACAAAGGCAGGTGCGAATGAAGCAATTGCTTATTGTGAGCAATGGTTAACCAACCAAGATGTCCCTGTTAAAAAAATAGAAAATCACGGATTTCACATGCTCGTAAGTGAATTAGGCCAAGGTGATTTTACGATTGTCTTGAACGGACATATCGATGTCATTGCAGCAGAGGAAAGACAATTCCAACCATATATGGAAGATGGGAAAATGTATGGCCGTGGTACAGCTGATATGAAAGCAGGAGTAGCTGCTTCAATGGTGGCAGCTGCTCAATTGAAAGATATGGAATTAACGTCCAAAGTTATGCTTCAAATCGTTCCAGATGAGGAGACCGGTGGCAAGTATGGAACGAAATATTTAACGGAAAAAGGCTACTTGGGAGACTTTATTATTTGCGGTGAACCAACAAATATGGGGATTGGCATTCAGTCTAAAGGAGTACTCCAGATGGATATTACTGTCCTGGGAAAACCCGCACATGGAAGCCGGCCTTGGGAAGGTACAAATGCAATCACGAAAGCAATTGAACTCTATGAAGAAATTTTAGAGCTTCCTTTTGCACAAGAACGTTCATCCATGTTTACAAAGCCTTCTATCAATCTCGCAAAGATCCAAGGAGGGACCGTTTATAATAAAGTCCCAGAGCGGTGTGAGCTGTCACTGGATATCAGATATCTGCCACATCAATCTCCGGAAGATATCATTCATCAGATTAAGACAATTACAGACTGCAGTCTATCAATCCATAATCGCAACAATCCAATCAAAACAAAAGAAGACAATCCTTATGTGGAAGCGTTGGAAGAATCAATTAAACGAATTACTCATCTGGAAAAAGTTAATCTATTCGGTCAACATGGTTCCAGCGATGGACAATTTTTTACCGAGTACGGAGGTGCCGCTGTAGAATTTGGACCGATCGGCAGTGATTGGCATGGAGAGAACGAAATGGTTTATGTAGATTCGGTGAGAGAATACCGGGATGTGCTGGTGGATTTTGTTTTATCTTTGGAAGGTAATTTGCGAAAGTAGCTGATAAGCGAATGAAAAAGGAAAGTCCACTTAACCGATTAGAGTCGGTTTAGACTGTCCTTCAATTCGTTAGTTTCTACCTAAACGTTCGCTTCCATAAAATTGCCGTAGCCACGATAAGAAGCACTAAATAACCATAAATTGCAAAAGGTATAAAGGAGATTAATAGATGTATTAGCACAAATATCCCAATAATAATCATTAACAGGATAATGATCCATGCAGTACTACCGCCTTGCTGGGCCGTTTCAATCGGCTCGGTAAACGGATATTCTCCTTTATTAAACAGCTTATAAGCGATAAGCATCTGCAATAAAGCAATGACAAAAACAACTGCTATATCAGGCAGTATACGGATAGAAAATATCCAGATGTAAAGAATCGACAGTACAAGCATAATTGGTAAGTACAGCTTTACAAACATTGCTTTTAAAGCAGCACTATAGACAATAGAATGCTTTTGAATCGGTGTTGTTCGAAAAATCCATGCACCTTTGTATTTTGCGGAAAACTGCAGCATATAAACAACTGTTCCGATGATAACAGTGGAAAAATAAATGGTTAAAAGGATTTTCCTTGCCCTAACTCTTCCAGTGTTTGAAAGTTCAAATTGTTAAAAAGGAAGATTAATGGGAAAACAAATGCCATTCCCAATGAAGGGTAGACCTTTAATTTAAAATCTCTTTCCCGGCTTATCATAATTGAAGAAAAGCGGTAAAACACTCTTTCTTCTTTGCTAAAACAAATTAATTTTTCGATCAGGTCATTTAGCGTCCGTTTTTTCTTCTTTTTCGTACTTGATTCTTCCATCAGCTTTTGCAAATTCCGTTCGAAAGCTGGCATAGAGAGATAATAGAAGAAAATGGATAAGATTGGTCCTAATACGGCTAAAACAGAAAGAATGATAATCTCGCTCGTATAATTATGATTTAACACGAGTTCAAAGGGTGCACTGAACCATATTGGCGGAATCAATACATGCCACCAGCTAAAGTCATATACATTTCAACATGGACTCAAACATGGGTCCAAATATATCTTTAAGTGCATTTTGCATATCTTCTACGGTCTCTGGTTGGTATTTTTTTAGAATTTGTTTAGCTAATTCAGCTGATTTCTCTTCTCGCTTTGACTTAGTCAATAGAATAGCCTCCCATTCGTTATAGTTTTATTCTAACGATAAAAAACTAAACTGCGAAGTAAGAGCTGTGCGCTCTCCTACTTACACAGTTTAGTTTACACATCCTTCAAAG